>DASCNA010000166.1:0-25373 GCA_036011305.1 Victivallales bacterium | reverse complement strand
TTATTTTAAGTATAAATATCTTAAATATAGAATTTTATAATAAACAATTCTAATTCATAATATGAAATTATACAACATTTTAATGACACTAATCAAGTAGTCTTTTTTATTTTATTATATTTTCCTTCCAATATTAAGAACTATCAATATTGATTATTTGACTTAGTCTTAATATAATCGACCTAGACATTGTCCTAATAAAGACCAAAAAAGATACTTGATAGAGTAATTTTAAATTAGTCCAATAAGAATGGAGAACAATTTAATGATTGAAACATGGTTGAATGTAAATGAAGCAATTGAAGCAACAGGGAAATCAGAAAAAACAATAAGAAGATTTATTGATCAATTCAAAAGTGACTCAGATATTATACAAAAAGATAAAAATAAGGTTTTAATTAACCCTGAATATTTAATAAAAAAATATCCATTTATAACTAAAAGTAGTGAAAACCTTGGTAAGAAAAAGAATACAAAACTCGAAAATGAGGCAAATGCGACAAATGACCATGAATTGCAAACTCATGACCAAACGAAAAAAGAAACTTTAAAGCATGCAGAATTAATACTGGAAAAACAAAATAAAGATATTATTTCAGAGTTAATAAACCAAAGAAAAGAAAAACAGCCTATTTTAAGGCATTCTACCTTCTGGACAGCTATAATAGCGATTATTATAATAATCGCTATTCTTATCAGCGGTTACCTTTACAGGAATGAACTTTTTTTCACACATAAAGAAAAAGTCAAAACTCTACAAATACATAATAAAAGCAAAACTGAATTATTATATTCTCAAATTCAGTCTCTTAACAGGCAATTGGATAATCAAAGTAAAATGCATGATAAAATGACAGAACATGCAAAAGAAAATTACAGACAGGCTTCTGAGTATGCCAACAAAAGAGTAGAAATGCTTAATAAAGAAATAAAAGTCCTGGCAAAGGAAAAAGCTCTATTAGAACAGCAGAGCATAACAAGTAAACCTGCAACACTGAAAGAAAATAAGTAGATTATAAAACATATACTTCTGTGAAAAAATGGTGATTCCGACGGAACTCGAACATACGGTAAATCACCATTTATAGTTATAAACCAAAACTCACTCACATTAAATATACCACCCTATTATATAATAAAGATTTACAAAAGATAAAGAAACTATGGTCTGTTTGTAGATAAACTGTAAAAAAATAGTTGTAAATATAAAACTTAAGTTTATATTCCTAATGTTTTTATGATTAAAGCATTAGAAAAAATACTGTCATAAAAATGCATAGCCAGCTGCATGAGCAAATTGGCAATTTATATTTTATAATTCAAAAAGAAAAAAAAGGACCGGAAGGAGGGATATTAACAATGATTAAAAATAATTTTAACAACAATTTTTACTATTTACCTCTAAAACCTCCGAGTTGTTTCTGTTAACAGAAAATAAATTCTAAACTTTAGCAATTTCTATATTCTATTTACTTTATATAAGGTGTTTGAATTCCTGTAGATAATTACTGTGATATTTAAAATATACTGAAAATATAAATTAACTAATATAGTGAATTTAAAGCAAATAGTGATAACGGTTTTTGATTTATATTAATTACGTTAAATGCAGATAAGCTCATACTTCATCCTGATAAATTTATTAAAGGATAAAAAGACAAGAATCTGTCATATCGTTTACTTAATATTCCTATTCTGCTAATGATATTCACATAAATATTATGTAAATTTTCTTTTTATAAATATTTAAATTCTGATAGTAATAACACTTTTATATAATTTCCCATAAATAATTATAAGGGATTTCTTTGTCAAAATTACTGAAGTTTAATAATCTATTTCTTCTATTTTAATACTCCCAAAAATATAAATGAACCATATATCCTAATTCATTTATTGGGTAGAAGAACTGTAAAACAGAATAACCAGGATGGTGATAAAAATGAATAAATTAAAGAAAAATAAAATTGATCAAACGATCGCAAAAGTGGAAGAACAAATAAGAAAAAGCTCAGCTTGTGATGAAAAAATATTATTAGATAAATTAAAAGTTAGCAAAGCCGGCTTAAAACCAAAAGACGTCGAACTTAGACTTAACGGCTTTGGTAGAAATATCGTAGAAGCGAATAAACCGCCAAAATGGTATCATATCTTATGGATATCATTTTATAATCCATTTAACCTTATATTAATATTCCTTTTAGTTGTATCATTTCTAACATCTGATCTTGAAACTGTGATAGTAATGGGTGTTATGGTTTTTATCAGCACTGGATTAAGATTCTGGCAAGAAATGAAAGCAATCATAGCAGCGGAAACCTTAAAAAAACTTGTTCATAACAAGGTAACTGTCACAAGATATCCAGAGAATAAAGCCATTTTCAAATCAAAACGAATGGATATACCTGTTGAAGATGTAGTACCGGGTGATATTGTCAATTTATCAGCAGGCGATATGATACCTGGAGACTTACGTCTTTTAAGTACAAAAGACCTGTTCATTTCACAATCTGCGATGACAGGTGAATCTCTGCCTATAGAAAAACATGAAGATTTAAATGTGATATGTTCAGATGATTATTCTGCCCCTAATACGAATAAAAAAGAAACAAAATCTTCAATTTTGGATATTAAAAACATGTGCTATATGGGGACAACGGTTGTAAGCGGCATTGCGACTGGAGTTGTTCTGACTACTGGAAATAACACATACTTTGGTTCAATGGCAACTAATCTATTAGGAAAAAGGCCTGAAACAGCATTTGATAAAGGTGTTAATAAAGTAAGCAAACTGTTGATAAAATTTATGCTCATAATGGTACCTATTGTATTCGTTCTTAGTGGAGTCTTTCATCATGACTGGTCAAATGCATTTCTTTTTGCAATATCTGTAGCTGTAGGACTTACACCTGAAATGCTTCCAATGATTGTAAATACAGGTCTGGCTAAAGGTGCAATTGCAATGGCCAAAAAGAAAGCTGTTGTAAAGCAATTGAGTGCAATACAAAATTTCGGAGCTATTGATATATTATGTACGGATAAAACAGGAACACTTACACAAGATAAAGTTGTTCTCATTAAATATATGAACGCAGATGGTAAAAAGACTAGCAGGGTACTTAATTATGCATATCTGAACAGTTATTTCCAAACAGGCTTAAAAAACCTTCTTGATAAAGCTGTAGTCAAAAAGACAAAGGAAAAAGGCATTAACAGTATATCAAACGAATATACATTAATCGATGAAATTCCTTTTGATTTCGTACGCAGAAGAATGTCCGTAATTCTAAAAAACAAAGAAACTAATGATATTAATTTTGTTTGTAAAGGTGCTGTAGAAGAAACTTTAGCCAAATGTACTCATTTTGAAGACGAAGATGGAAATATCTTAAAACTTGATTCTGCTGCAAAAAATAAAATTACTTCACTAAAAGATGATTTATCAGAAGACGGTTTAAGAGTTATTGCTGTAGCTCATAAAAAAATTAATGACTGGAAAGAAGATTTTTTTAGAGTTAGTGATGAAAAAGATCTTGTTTTTGCAGGATATATAGCTTTCATAGATCCACCGAAAGAATCTGCAGTAAAAGCACTGAAAAAACTTAAAGAACATGATATAGAAGTTAAAGTATTAACCGGTGATAATGCACTTGTAGCAAGTAAAATCTGCAGGGATGTTGGTTTGAAAGGTAATAAAATGCTTACAGGTCCAGAAGTAGACAAAATTCCTGAAACAGATCTATACAGTGAAATCAAAGATGTTACTATTTTTGCAAAACTTTCTCCTAATAATAAAGCAAGAATCGTGGGAACATTAAAGAAAAATGATCATGTTGTCGGTTTTATGGGAGACGGTATCAACGATGCTTTGGCACTGCGTGAAGCAGATGTAGGTATTTCAGTTGACACTGGTGTAGACCTCGCTAAAGAAGCAGCAGACATTATTCTACTGGAAAAAAGTCTTCTTGTTTTAGAAAAAGGTGTTGTAGAAGGTAGAAAAACCTTTGGCAATATAATGAAATATATTAAAATTACTGCAAGTTCAAATTTCGGTAATGTATTCAGTGTAATGATAGCAAGTATTTTTATTCCTTTTCTTCCAATGCTACCAATAATGTTACTACTTCAAAATCTGCTTTATGATGGTTCAAGTATTGCAATTCCATGGGATAGAATGGACAAATCATTTGTAAAAAGCCCTAGAAGATGGAGTGCCAAATCAATAGCAGCATTTATGGTATGCTTCGGTCCAATAAGTTCCATCTTTGATGTACTCACCTTCCTTCTCATGTGGTTCGTGTTTAAAGCAAATTGTGATTCAAAGCAGGCAATATTTCAAACAGGATGGTTTGTTGTCGGTTTAACAACTCAAACTTTGATCATACATATGATAAGAACTGAAAAAATTCCATTCATACAGAGTAGAGCTGCATTCCCACTGATAATAATGACTATATTCATCATTATCATAGGTGTAATTATACCTTTCACAAGTATTGGACACAGTCTTGGTCTAGTTAACCTACCCTACATTTACTTTGCATGGTGGGCAGGAATATTAGCAGCTTATGCACTACTGACACAACTATTAAAAACAGTATATATAAGAATATTTAAGACACTGATTTAATAATCAATACTAGTCGGGTTATAGCAGTATCAGATAACCCGATTAACATTACTAACCTTTAAAAATAAAATTAATGAGGAGTTTATATTATGAATAAAAATTATAATGGAACTTCAAGTATTTCCTGTAAATTAAGGACACCAGTATGGATGAAATCATTTGTATTATCTGTACATAAAAATAATATTAGGTAGCTGTCATTCAGATATTGAATTTCTGTCAAAATATAAGCAATCAGTAAACTTCCCTATTAAAGACGATAAAAATAATACTCTCTATAATATGAAGGGTTTTATTTCTGAAAATGATTATGAAAGCTTTTTAGAGTTGTGTTTTAAAGAGGAACATTTGACAAAAATTAAACAAAAAAAGGAGGAAAAAGAAAAGAAAATAATAAACATGTGGAAATTAAGAAAAAATTGATCGATTCTAAATAACAATAAAGAATAACTAGAAAATGGAAATTTTCATATTTATTCATCTGTTATCAGAAGTAAGAACCTTAAATTGAAGGGATTATCAAGTTATTTGATATTCCCTTTGAAACTTAAAAAACTTGATAGTCGAGTGTACATTAACTACATTAATCGGGATATTTAAATTTTATGATGGGATTATGCCGCGCTTACTGTTTTTAGGGGCATAGAGCTATATTATTATACAATATTGTTATTAGTATTAGGTATTAACACTAAACATTTTGCAGATTTTATATGAGTTTTAAGAATAGGAAAATTGCTAAGATACGAAAGGATTTGGGGGTAACGCAAAAACAGATTGCGTATGAGTTATGTACATCTGAAAGACGAGTAAGGAATTGGGAGAAAGGGCATTCCATCCCCTCAAAATCTGAAATTTTTATGTTGGCTAAGGTCCTGCATGTAGATGTCAACAGTATTTCAGATTTCGAAGATAACTATCAAATTATGGGTACTGAACTGCCGCATTCAAATATTATGTCGCGGATAAAAGGTTTACTGACTGTAGCTGACAAAGTTTTTCTGGATTCCATTCAGACAAAATTAAATCTACAGAGTGAGGCGTTTGCAGTACAGGCTAGAAAGATATATTGCTACAATAATATGACTGATGCTGTAGCAGGCTGCCTGTATAAAAAAAGGGCAAATAATTTATTCAAATTTTCCAATATGCATTTTGCACGTCTAGCTGGCAAAACTCCCGAGGCCATCGTAGGAAGAAACAGTTATCAGGTTTTTCCTATGGAATTTGCAGTGGCATTGCAGGCAGTTGAACGGAAAATATTTTCGGGTGAACATGTATCTGCATATGAAATACAGCTTCCAGGAGGATCACTAAATAACAGAAAAGGATTGCTTTACGGAACTCCGGTTGTTGATGCATATGGTGCTGTTACGGATATTGTTGTGTACATAGAGGAGAAGACTAACGAAATGATTATCCTTGATAAGCATAAGCTCCTGGAAAAAGTTATCAATTTGGCTGATATTGTTTTCTGGTTTGCTGATATAAAAAACAAGAGACTTAAGTATGATTATGTAAGCTGGGCTGCTGAAAAGATATCTGGTTATTCTCAGATGAGTAACCTCAGCAGCAGTGGCTTTTGGATAAAACGTATTGTACATGAAGATCATAGGGCAGCTGTAAATGAATTTCGAAACAGCTGTGTCCATGAAAGTGTTATAGATTATACAATACTGACTTATGACAACAGTAGAAAGTTTATTCATGAAAAATGTTATAATGAGGATGGAGTTGTATTTTTTATTACCAAAGATATAACTAAAAAGGTTAAGGCAGAAAGAATTGTCAATGTTCTTGCTTCTTCTATCGCTTCCATATATGAAGGTGTATCCCTCGCTAACCTGCAGACAAAGCGATATATATTTTTTAATAAAAGGTATGAGGAGATAACCGGTTTTAATGCTGACGAATTAAAAACTATGGATTTGGATTGTTTTTATAAATGCATTCATCCTGATGACGTAGAATACCTGCGCTCATCATTTATCACAGGTAACCGCCCTCCTAATCACAAGTTTAGAATTAATCACCCGACAAGGGGATTAATTCATGCGGAAACTAATATCAGATATATAAATTACCAGAGTGTTAACTATGCCTGTGCAATACTCAGAGAAATTACTGATTAGATGAATTAAAGGACAATTCTATCGGTTTTATAACCTTTAGCTGGAATATCAAACAACTTGACAATCCCGTTTTTCAAGAACACGAAAATTTGTTATAGTCAAGCACATAACAGGTTAATTCTTAACCTTTTATAGACTCGTAATATATATAAAAAAATATTAAAATAATTAAAAACGCGCACGCGCATGTACGCGACGAGTGAGAAGGCGTAAGAACCGAGGAATAAAAAGAAGGATGCTCGGTTAATAACTCCTCGCATGTAGCAAACGCCGAAGGCACCTTTAAAGCTCCGACTGTTGGAGTAAGGAATCCTTTATGCAAACCAGCAATTTATACCGGTTTTAGTCTATGTCGGGAAAAACAGCCGGTTTATTAATTGATTTATTTATAAAATACATAAGATTTTCTTCTCAAGTGAGTCAGAGTACGATCATGCAGAAGATTGAAAAATGATCCTTATTGTTTTCCGGCCGGATAAATGTCTTCGAAGTTTAAGCAGCAGCCAGTTTCTTTCTGGATGTCAGGCAAAATTAGCTGTCTTAGCACAGAAATAGACAATAGAGGAATTGAATATTTTTTTCTGCAGTACAATAAAAAATCAACTAATATAAAGAAAGAAAAAAATGAAGAAATTATTAAAAGTTTTTATTTATTCTCTTTGTGTATCAACTATTATAGTGCCATTGGCAAAGGCAAATGTGATACCGGTAACAGTTTACGGTAATAAATTCGTTTATAATGACGGCTCACATAAACGCATAAATATAAAAGCGATTTGTTTTCAGCCGGTCGACAATCCGGTTGGAGCTCAGGATGCTATCTCTGACGCTAATTTGGAAAATATAGAAAACCTATATGAAAACTATTGGAAAAAAGCAAATATTAATACAATTCGTGTATATCAGGTAGATCCAACTCAGGACCACAGCCAGGTTATGAATTACTTGAACAGTAAAGGCATCTATGTAATGATTGGAATGGTTACAGGAGGTCCAGCTGCTACTTGTATTTATGCAAGAAATGCTAATGCAAACTATAATTTAGCTGCAGTATGTAGTAGAGTTATAGCTGTGGCTAAAAAATTTAATATATATTCTAATGTCCTGTGTTATTCTGTCTCGAATGAACTGTTAGCACAGCCTATTTCTAATGGTACATTTGGCGCTGGATCTGACCCGATGGCTGCAAGCTATGTCAAAGGTGTGATAAAATATCTGAAAGCTTATCAGAAACAGTACGCACCTAGAAACATTCCGATAGGTGTTGTTCTGCGTGATGATCCATCATTTACACTCGATGCGATGAGCTATTATATATCAGGATCAAAAGATGAATGTGCAGATTTTATTGGATACAATACCTATAGATGGAATGGTGGAGATGATACGGGACGTATGAATGCCTATCTAAATCTTTATAATCTTCTTGCACCAATAGCAAGATATGCACCAATTATCTTAACAGAATACGGGGGAAAAGATTGTGTTGACATGAACAATGCCAGATCATGGACTCAAATACCTTATGTTTTCGGGAACAAAACTGTTTTTGGCAAAAATATGGCTGATGTTATATGTGGAGGGTGTGTGTTCAGGTTTTATAACCGGTCAGAAAATTTTGGTTTAATTGATAGCAATAATATGCTACTGACACCATTCGGAGGGTGGAATAATTTAGTTAACCAATATTCATCAATTGATAATAATGGGCCAATAGCAGATAATACTCATACACCTGTTACTATTCCTATAAATAATCCTGGCAATCAGTTCAACAAACCTCTGCCGATACTGCCACCACCTGCTTATTTTTAATTGCTGATGGATTGTCAACTTGTTTGACAATCCCCCAGGAAAGGCACATTCCTATGGTATAGAAAGGATGAAAAATTCAGGAGTACTTATATTACTAGCACCTAATTTAGCACCTGGCTTGGTCATACATGGTCAAAATTTGGTATTTACAGTAAAAACAAAGATAGTTATAAAAATAAGATATTTGAACCCGAATGTCCTAACTCTTCAGGAGATGACACAAAAGGTCATAGATATAAAAATGGTGGTCCCGGTAGGACTCGAACCTACGACCAGACGATTATGAGTCGCCTGCTCTAACCAACTGAGCTACAGGACCACTTCTTTTAAAAGATTTATAAAGTACACATTGATTTTAGAAAGACAAGCTCTATATAGTAAATTTAATAAAAAAATTAATAAAATTTATTTACTAAATTATAATGGGCCGGATTACTGTCGGTCAATAAAAACTCATTGTTAAACTCTGCAACAGTTTCATCTTGATTGATAATATTTATTCCACTCATTTTGCACCTATGAATAAATTCATCTAACTTCATATTATCATATTTACAGCTTTGATAATCAATTTTCTCCAATATTAAAATATTTTTATCAATATTCAATGCAAGAGGCCTAATATGGTTAATTGAACTAAACTGAAGATAAAATGAAAATAACCAAGAATTTAAGACCGATGATTGGCTGTCTGTTTTTAAAAGCCTATATTTTGACTTTAATAAATTTAGCTTTAAATCATTTGAATTGAAATAATTTTCACCTGTTAGAGTTTTTTTAATTCGCCACTTATCACCGCATTCATCAACTAAAGTAGTTGCAAATCTTGAATTTTTTGATAAGAGACGCTTTCTTCTGTTTTTCCACTGTTTATCCAGATATTTAGCCTGATAAAGTAAAATACTATTCCATAAATCTTGAAATTCTTCAATATTATTTATAATTCCTGATTTTATACAAAAATCTGAAAACTCTTCTCTGGGAAAATCTCCTTTAAAAAAAGCTATTAATATGACTAAACCATTTTTAAATATATCCTTCTTTTTTTTACTAACTTTAATTCCATAAGGATCAATAAACATAAATTGTAATGTTTTTTCGTCTATCAGTAAGTTTCCCATATGATAATCTGGATGAACAACATTTGCATTGATTGTTTTTTTTATAAATTCAGCGAGAGAGTTAACAAATATTATTTTCAATTCAGGGTTTGTTTTCGCTGTTTTCAACCAGTATTCTCTTGCATTAATTTTATGAGTTCCTGCATCTTCTGAAATCAGTAAACTTTTCCCGTATTTTTTAGCATATCCGATCATTTTTATTACGGGGATACACACTTTTTCTAAATTATGTGCAGATTTAAATTCAGAATATGATTTTGAAAAAAGCAATTCTTTTACTTTATGAGAAAAAGATGATGGGTGACTATACTTTACATAGTAAAGCTTTTTATTATAAAACAATTTAAAAACAGTTCTGTTTTTTGTTGATTTTACCAAATACTCATCGTTTATTTTATCCAAAGAAATAATAGCAGCCTTAAATATTTCTTTATTGATAGTTCTGCATTTCCAACCGTTAATTTTATCTACTTTTGTCATAATATTTTTGAACTTTATCAGCGACATCTCTATATTTGGAACTTACTGAATAAATTTGCTTAAAGCATTCAAAAGCATTTTCAGTATCATCAAGTTTTTCAAAAGTTATCCCTAAATGGTAAATAGCATTCAGCGAATATTTATCTACAACCCCATCATTAAGCGAAATTGCTTTTTTAAATTGATCAATTGCTAAATCATAATGCTGTTTGCTGTAAAAACATCTTCCTAAGTAAATAATTGACGGTAAACGCCATTTAAGATGTTTTTGAGAAACCTGAAAATGTTCTATCGCACAGTCAATATTATTATTATTCCAGTTTGCCATAGCTAAATCAAAATGCAATTCTAAATCATTTGGATATGCATTAACTCTTTTAGCTGCATAATTTTCTTTGATAATTAATATATGATTTTTAATTTTCTCAACTTCAGTTTCTGAATAATTATTACTACTTAAATTTGTAAGTTTTGAATTCAAAATTGATACTTCACAGCTTTCCAGAGCTTTATTTATAGAAATATCAAAAATATTATGCTCATTTTCAATTTTTCTGAAATATTTTAAAGCTTCTGCATACTCTTCACCTTTATAATACAACCATCCTAGTTTTTTTATAATTTCCACAGAGCCTGGTTCTGAATTTAACCTATTCTTAAGTGAAATAACTATATCTTTAATATCATCGACATTATGAATTATTTTTTCTTTCTGTTCTAAAATTGCAGACTCACCTTTATTCTTCAATTTATCTCTGAACGAAATAGATTTATCTTCCCATTTACTTTTCTCCATAGTTGCCAAGGCGGCGGCGGATCTTTCTTCAGATTTATATTCTAGATTATCTGGATACATTTGAGACAATGCATGCCTTATTTTAAGTTCATCTCTTCCTCTATTGGCATCTCTGTACAGATTTGCCAATTTTTTTATAACATCTACATTTTTGGGATAAAAACTATATGCAAGCTCATAAGCTTCAATTACTATAAAATCAGCTCCCATAGCCTTTCCTGCATCTGCTAATAGTTTAAGTGCCGCTATATTTCTTATATCAATAGATAAAGCTTCTTCAGCTGAAGTCAGTGCAGATTCATTTTTTTTTCTGAGTAAAGATAATTGACCTGATTTTATTATTTTATTAATTTTCAAAGAAGAAAACTTTTTTTTCAATAATCCTGTTTTGCAGTAAATTTTTTCTATTTCTCTTAATTTATTTCTGGCAGTGATCAAGCCAGGTTCTTTGGTTACAATAAGCTTCAATAATTCAATTGCATATGGAAAATTACTCTTTGAAGCAGCTACCAATGCTTTATTATAAATTGTTTCTACATCAACTGATACATGATGTATATCTTTTTGTTCCATTTTATATCTTCCATCAATTTTATTATTTTTTAAAATAAAAAAAAATGTTATTAACTTTATTAGTTATAATACCTAAACTTAATTATATAACTATTAAATTTAAAATAAAAAAACTGTTAATATATGAAAATAAGGACAAAAATAATAGTTTCTTACATACTGATTGCCATAGTAATTTCTATCTACTGGTCAATGTCAACATTTCCTATCTATAAAAATATTCTTTCTATCATCATAATAGCTCTTATACTGATATATCTTGCCTGGACTCTTGCAAACTCAATAACTAATCCGATACATAATTTAACAAAAAAGGTAAAAAATATTGGATCTGACAACATTGATTTTTCAATAGATGTAGATGATAAAGACAACAGTGAAGTCGGAGAATTATCCAGAGCATTTAACTTTTTAAGTAAAGAGTTAAATATTTATATGGATCATTTTAAGAATAATTTAAAACGAAATCAATTAATTGAGAGTGAATTAGAAATTGCAAAAGATATACAAATATCTTCTCTCCCAAATATAACAGAAAACTTTATGCGTCCTGAATTTGAACTTTATGCAAGAATTAAACCCGCTAAAATAGTAGCTGGTGATTTTTACGATTTTTTTTATATTTCAGAACATAAAATTGCTGTTCTTGTTGCCGATGTATCAGGCAAGGGCATTTCAGCTGCTTTTTTTATGGCTAATTTTAAAATTATGCTAAAGGCTGTATGTATGGATAAAAAAAATAATCCTGCTAAAGCTTTAGAAAAAGCAAATAATATAATCTGTGATGATAACAAGGCATTTATGTTTGTTACTCTGTTTCTTGCCTATTACGATATTACTACAGGAGAGATTAAATATGCCAATGCTGGACATCACAGCAGTATTGTTATAACAAAAACTGGAAAAGCAACTGAATTCGGAATTTTTAACAATACTGTCATAGGGCTATACAAAGATATAAAATACGATACTGGGCATAAAATACTGCAAAAAGGAGATGAATTGATATTATATACAGATGGCATCTTAGAAGCATCTTCAGTAAAAAATGAACTGTACGGATCAAAAAGACTTATTAAAATTCTATCTAGAAATCAAACTTTACCACTTAGGAGTATTTTTAAAAAAGTATATGAAGATGTGAATAAGTTTGAGGAAACGAACAAGCAGTATGATGATATTACAATATTAATACTCAGACGTAATATTTGATGCCAGTTTTTTTAATTTTATCAAATCTAGTTTTCCTGAACCAAGTATAGGTATTTCTTCAACTTTATAATAATTTCCGTTTTTAGGAATCCATAAATTTGGTAATCCTTTATTCTTTAAATATTTACTTATTTTGTCAATTGATACAGTCAAGTCTGTATATACTACAATCAATTTTTCACCTTTTTTTTCATCTCTGGTATCAGTTACAGCTATGCATCTGTGTTCCGAATTTATAGCTTCATTTATAAAATTTTCTATAATTTCATGAGAAACCATTTCTCCGGCCATCTTGCTGAACCTTGAAATTCTACCAGTAATTGTTATATACCCATCTTCGTCAACATAGGCTATATCTTTTGTGTTATACCAACCATTGACCATTACAGCATCAGTAGCTTCAGCATCATTAAGATAGCCTTTCATAATCGTAGGAGATTTTATAAATAAAAGACCACTTTGACCAGGAGGTAATTCATCATATGTATCAATATCAACTATTTTTGATGCTATACCTGTCAGTGCTTTTCCAATACTGTAAAGTTTTCCACATTTTTGTCCCAGATCTTTAATATCATCTGAAATATTAATAGAAACAACAGGTGCCAGTTCTGTGCATCCATATCCTTCTATCGGTTCAAGACGAGCATGTCGTTTAAAGTTATCTGAATGAGTTGAGTTCATTTTTTCAGAACCTAATATCAAAAGCCTCAATGATTTAAAATCTTCAGGATAAGATCTTTTTATATAATTATTTAGAAATGTGGGTGTAGCGGCCAGTAAAGTTACTTTATACTCTTTGATTGCCTGTATTACTGATGATACGTCCAGCGGGTTTTTAATATATACAACTCTTATTCCGTACATCAGAGGTATCCAGAATCCCAAATTTATCCCATAAGAGTGAAAAAAAGGAAGATTTCCTATAAGGAAATCTGTCTTAGTATTACACTCCATGACCTGTATATATGAATTAACATCACTATTTATATTATGATGAGATAACAATATACCTTTAGGAATACCGCTTGAACCGCTTGAGAAAAGTAAAATTGCTGTTCGATTAATGTCTTTATAAGATTTGCAGACTAAACGTATTAATATCCATGATGGAAGAATAAAAATCAAAATGATGAAAAATATTGTTGTTTTTAATGATATGTTTTTTGAAATATCTTCTAAAAAAATCATTTCTGAACGTTTCTTTAAATTAGCCCTCTGAATAAAAAGTTTGCTTGTAATGATTATATCAAGCTTAGCTTTTTCAACTGAAAGATTAAATATTTTTTCAGATAAGGTAAAATTTAATAATGTTGGTACTAAATCAGAAAACATTGCAGCTAAAATAGATACTGATGCAAAATTACAGCTAGGAAGCAGAATACCTATGTTATTACTTTCTTTTTTTATTTTATTAATTTCTCTGCTTAATAT
The DNA here is from genome assembly GCA_036011305.1 of Victivallales bacterium. Classification (GTDB taxonomy): domain Bacteria; phylum Verrucomicrobiota; class Lentisphaeria; order Victivallales; family GWF2-38-69; genus DASCNA01. Next base: position 11,180 of record DASCNA010000166.1, on the reverse strand, counting down.
CAGGCTTATTAATAAAATTTTAAATGCACTCAGTGATTCATCCTTAAAATCAAACAGAAGTTTTTTAAATGGATTTTTTTTAGCAATACACATAAAATTGTAATGCAGTGTCTTTTCAGCATATCTAGGCAGATATTCAGATTCTGCCGCAAGCTCACTTACACATTGTCTGATTTTATAAGGCTTAATATTTTTATTTAAACTTTTACCAAAGCAGACATTAATTAAATGAGGTCTTAGTTTTTTATCACTTTTATGATAACTAAATTTAGTTCCCCACAAAGGTCCAATAAAAACAGGTACTACAGGAATATCTAATTTTTCAGGGTAAATATCAGATATTTCATCATAAAATTTACCTATAAGTCCATTTTTAGTAATATTTTTTTCAGGAAAAATGCAAATACTCTGACCTGATTTAAGAATGTTTTTCACTCTATTGCTATAAGCATTATAATTTTCAGTTTTACTATTTTCAGGCTTTAAAATATAACCAAAAAATTTAGAAATTTTTCTCCGAAAATTCCCATTAATACTATTTTCATATAATATAAATTTAATATTTCGAGAAATAGACGCGGTTATAATAAATTCATCAATATCTGTAACATGGTTTGCTAGAAATATTACCGGTTTATTAAAAGGAATATTATCTTCTCCAATTACCCTCAGTTTATAAATAAACCTTGTAATAAAAATAGAAATTGATCTATGTAAAAATTCTTTATACATAAGAATTGAAATTATACTTAATATTAAAGTTAAACCTGCTATTATCAGCATAATAGCAGATGGAGAAAATGTAAAAACAAAATTATTTAAAATATATAAATTTTTTATAAATGTTGCTTCATTACCTGTTTCATAACCTCCTGTTAGCATAAAAGTTATTACTCCGGCAATAAAAATACAGATAAATATGCAAAAATTAGAAAAAGCAATTATCTGTCCTCTCTCATCTATTTTTGTTCTTTCCTGCTGGCAAACCCTAACAGGAATTACAAAAATACCACCTGCAACTCCAAAACAGAACAGGAAAAAAAGCTGTAATGGATATATTAAAAATGTTGATCCAAAAACAATTAGAGAAAATTCACCTCCTTTTAAAAATACAGTAAGTATTAACAGAACAACTAAAGCAGCACAACCATAAAGAGATAATCCTAATTCAAGTTTATTTCTCGACAGTTTTCCTCCCATAAAACAACCTACAGCCATTCCTACAGCACTTATGAATTGAAGAAAACCTATTTCTAAATCAGTTTTTAAAAGTAATATATATTTTCCATACAAAACAAGAATGGTCTGCATAACTGCGCCAAATGCATAAAAGTAAGCTTCTCCAAGAATTGAGAGAAATATATCTTTTTTTCGTTTTATTTTTAAAAAAGTCATTTTAAATTCATAAAAAATTTTCTTATTCAATAGGACTTTACTGTTACCTTTATTTGTTTTTTTTATTTTGAATGAATATAGAAAACCTATTACTGAAATAATACTTAAAAAGACACCGCATATATAAAGATTTTGACCTGATAAAGCTTTAACTATTATACCTAATGAAAATCCTGTAATTATACCGATAAAAGAAAACATTCCCAGAATCCCATTAGCCCTTGAAATCTCTTTTTCTGGATAAACTTCAGGTAGAATACCATAAAACGAAGGACTAAAAAAAGATGATTGCATTGCCATGAGAAAAAGAATGATAATTAAAGGATAAATTCCAAAATCAATAATTTTATAAAAAAATAAAGTTCCAAGCAGCATGATAATCAATTCAGCCAATTTTGTAATTATTAATATAGAACGCTTTGAATACCTGTCGGCAGTTAATCCCGCAGGAACTACAAATATTAAAAACGGCAGGACATATACAATGGTCATTAAGGCCATTAGAAAAGCATTATAACCATAGTCATTAGAGAGTCCTAAAGCAGTAAAAATGACAACAGACTTAAAAGCATTATCATTAAATACTCCTAAAGTTTGAGGTATGCATAAAGGAATTAATTGTTTATAAAAACCAGTTTTTTTGTTCATTTACGAATCAATAATAATTTTTTTCATCAATAGTATTATAATAAAAAACAAATATCAATGGATAAACATTGCTTCAGGAAACTAATTATAACACAGATACTATATGAATAAGACTGACAAAGAATCTATATTGCACAATTTGTATATTATTATAATATCACTAATTGTAATAACTGTTTGTATTACAAGTTTATACCGGACAAACTTCTTCAGCTTTTTAAAACCACGAACAAAAATAAGCTATTCTCTTTCAAAAAAATGGTTAGACTCTCTTGAGAATAATAATTTTCGTGAAACAGTAATGACTGCATCCAGGATTGTAAAAAAAAGTGAACCGTATGTACCAAGCCCAACATATTACTATTTAGCAATAAATGCAGGTATTAATATAAATTTTTTTAATCCTCCATTCACAAAATTGGATTATGATTACTGGCTTAATTCTTTAAAAGTTAATAAACTGTACAAAAGGTTAAAATCAGATAATAATACGGCTAAACATATTTTTCTACAAATTAACGATCAGGTAAAAACCATAAAAACCGATAATAATAATATTTTTTCCTATGAAACCTGGAATAATAAAAAAGGTACTCTGCTTGAGAAATATATTTTACTTTCAGATATTCTTTTACAAGGTGGATACAACACTCAAATTGTAAGTTTGCATGAATATCCTAACTCAAAACCAGTTCATATTTTAGCTGAAATTTACGATAAAAACAATATTTTTTTTACCTGTGACTTTACAACAAATTCATTTTGGAATAATTCTCTTTCAAACTTAGAAGAAAGCGGATCAAAACTGAATTTCTGGCCTGCAAAATGGAAAAAAGGACTTTCATACAAACTGTATAAAACTGAAGCTTCTGCTTTAAGTTATAGAAAGATAAATATGCAGTTATATAAAGCTTTATCAGATATTAACTCAAATATTCCAATATTTGGAATAGACCCTGAATCAAGAGTTAAGAAATTTATGAAACATGTAAAATATGTTCCTGAACATTGCTCTTTTTTACTCGGTATCGAACCTTTTCTTTTGATTAAAAGATCTAAATTTTTTAAGAAAAAATGGATAAAAAGAAAAACTAACTTTAAGTTAGCTTACCCTCAAAAACACTGAATTTAGTAGCATTTTTAAAATAACTCTCTTCATCATATCTTGTAAAAGTAAAAAATAATTGATTTACTTTGCTTATAGTTTTATAAAACTCATCTTTCGTTTTTTCATCCAATTCTCCTGAAACATCATCGACCAATGCAATAACATTATATTCAGGGTTATTATCAGTTATCAATTCTATTTCTCCCATTTTCAGTGAAAGTGAAGCAAGTCTTGCCTGACCGATAGAACCGAAATGTTTTAAATTTTTATTATTCAAAAAAAAATCAAAATCATCTAAATGAGGCCCTACTCCTGTATACCCTCTTAAAATATCTTTATCTCTTTCTGATTTTAATAATTCTGATATATATTCTTCAGAAATAAGTTCATTTTTAATTTTTGATATGTATTTAATATTAAAATCATTAGCATTACCTTTTATTTCTTTAATTATTAAATCTGATTTCAAAGAAAGTTTATCTATAATAGAATATCTGTAATGCAGTATTTGAACAGCAAATTTAGCCAGTATTGGTTCGTAAGCAGAGATATGTGAAATATCTTTATTCTTTTTTCTCAGCAAAATATTTCTTGATTTCAAGGCTCTTATATAATTCTGCAGAATTATTAAATAATTTCTATCTAGAGATGACAGTAAAATGTCGATATACTTTCTTCTGACTCTAGAACTGCCTGAAACAAGTTTAATATCTTCATGTGTAAAAACAATAGGTCTAATTTGACCTACAAAATTACTGGACTTAGAAACCTGTATATTATCAATTCTTAAGTTTTTTTTATATAAAAATTCTGCTTCAATAAATTTTTCCCAGCCATTAGCGGCAATTTGAGCTGCAATATAAAAACCTTTAGATCCAATTTTTTTTAAATATTGAATATTGGATGTTCTAAAGGATCTGAGGAAAGCTAAAAAATAAATAGATTCCAGCAAGTTTGTTTTACCCTGTCCGTTTTCACCAACCAAAACATTTATTTTAGAATTAATATCAATAACCTGATTTTGATAATTTCTAAAATTAGACAGTAATATTTTACTTATCATTAACGATTGCGCATTGGCATAATGACATACAGAAATCCGTCATCATTTGACAATGCGATCGGACTGTAACCATCATTCATTTTCATTTTAATGTCATCTGAATCAACTTTTACCAACGGATCCAGTAAGAATGTAGGGTTAAAAGAAACAACTGTATCAGGGCCGTCATATTCTATATCGATAGAATCTTTACTCTCTCCAACATCAGTACTTGTTGCACTTAATTCCAGTTTATTTTTTGTAAATGTTATCTTAACATAAAAATTTCTTTCAGAAACAACTAAAGATACTCTTTTTAATGATGCAGCAAATTCTTCTCTAGGGAGAATTATTTCTCTAGAAAAAGATACAGGAATAACCTGTTTATAGTTTGGATAATTTTCATCAATAAGTTTAGTTGTCATTATTGTTGAATCATCAAGAACAAATGTTATAAGATTTTCTCCTATTTTAATTCTCACATTTCCAGATTTACCCAATAACCTATTAAGTTCATTTGCACTTTTTACTGGAACAATAATATCTCCGTCATTACCTGAAAGATCATCAATATTTTTTTCAACTAAAGCTAATCTTCTTCCGTCTGTTGCTACAGAAGTAAAGTTGTTTTCATTAATACTTAATAGAATTCCATTTAGGGCTTTTCTGGTATCATCCTGGTTTACTGCATAAGAAATCAGATTTAAAATTTTTGATAGCTCCACCTGATCTAATGAAAAATTTCTTATTGTGCCACTTTCTAAAGGAAGAGGAAAATCTTCAGCTGATAAACCTAACAGCCTAAAATTAGAATTACTGCACTGGATAGACATGTGGTTATTTTCATTTTCCAAATAAACTTCATCACCATAAAGTTCTCTGATAATCTCAAAAAATTTTCTAGCAGGTAAAGTTGTTTGGCCCTCTTCTATTACATCTGCATTCAGTTCTGTTTTAATTCGAATATCCAAGTCTGTTGTTGTTAAAGTTAACTTTTCATTTTGTGCTTGAAGAAGAACATTTCCAAGAATTGGTAAAGTAGAGCGTGAACTTATAATGCTGTTAACTTTTTGTAATGACGAAAGTAAAATGTCTCTTGCAATTTTTATTTTCATGTTTCCTCTTTTACTCCAAAATATTTTGTTTTTATTAACAGGCCAATAATATTTATTCTTTATTTAATATTTATTTATCTATTATTATACTTTCATAAAATTGTTTATAAAGCAAATTTTGAGTATAGTATATATTAATTTTTAATGTTAATATATTGTTGATTTCTTAATAGTTAAAATGTTAATAATTTTTAATTAACATTTATTAACAGTTTATTTATACTAAATTTATAACTTATTAACTTCTTTTTTTTATTATGGATAATAAAGATTTAAATGGATTTTTTCAACGTTTCGATGAATTATTATATCTCAAAAATGATATTAAGAATGCTTATTCGATATTGAAAAAATGTTTCGAACTTAATTCAACTCTTTTTGTATGCGGTAACGGAGGAAGTGCTGCTGATTCTGAACATATTGTAGGAGAGTTAATGAAAGGTTTTTTATTACCAAGAAAAATTAAAAATAAAGACCTGATCGGTAGATTAAATGATAAGTTCGGGAAGGATGGAGAGAGTATTACGGAATATCTGCAAGATGGTTTAAGAACAATTTCGCTGACTGGTCATCCCGGATTGAGTACTGCCTATTCTAATGATGTTTGTTCAGAAATGGTTTTTGCACAACAATTATATGTTTTGTCAAGACCGAATGATGTTTTATTAGCTATTACCACTTCAGGGAATTCAAAAAATGTATTAAGAGCTGTTCAATTGGCATCTGCCTCAGGAATGAAAATAATACTACTGACAGGTAAATCAGGAGGCAAATGTGCTGAAATAGCTGATTGCTCAATAAAAGTTCCTTCAACTGAAACTTATAGAATACAGGAATATCATTTACCTATATATCATATTTTATGTATTATGCTGGAGGATTATTTCTATGGTGGAGAAAGTAGATAAAAATAAAATAAACCATGTCGCTATTATTATGGATGGTAATGGACGTTGGGCAAAAAAGAATGGTTTGCTGAGAATTGAAGGTCATAGGGAGGGTGCAAAAGCTGTACGCAGAGTTTTAGATGCTGCTGAATTGTTTGATATAAAATATATAACTCTGTATGCTTTCAGTACTGAAAACTGGAAGAGGCCCAAACTTGAAGTTATTGGGTTAATGAAACTTCTGAAAGAGTTTTTAGAGTTAAATTATGATCTTTTGATGGAAAAAAAAGTAAAACTTAGAACTATCGGCAGAATTGATGATATACCTTATGTAACCAGAAAAGTTCTGAATAGGATAGTTAAGAATACGAGTAAAAATACAGAAAGAGAATTAATTTTAGCTTTAAGTTATGGAAGCAGAGCTGAAATAATTGATGCTACAAAAAAAATTGTTAATGCTGTCAAAAATGATATAATTAAACTCGATGATATAGATGAGAGTAAATTCTCTTCTTTTCTATATGCTCCAGATATACCTGATCCTGAATTAATGATCAGGACAAGCGGAGAGTATAGGTTGAGTAATTTTATGTTATGGCAGTTATCCTATTCTGAATTATGGATTACTGATACTTTATGGCCTGATTTTGGAGAAAAAGAATTTAAAGAAGCAATTGAAAGCTATTATTCTAGAAACAGACGCTTTGGAGGAGTTTAATGTTTTTATCGAGACTGTTTAGTACCGTTGTTTTATTAATTATTTTTTTTGCTGTCTTTTTTATTAAAGGTCCGATAGGCCTCGCTATTTTTATTGTTGCAGGTATTTTTCTGACATTTGTTTGTGTTAAAGAACTTTCCAGTATTCTTGTTAAATTTAATCTTGAAAAATTTAATTATTTAAGTGAATTTTTTGCAATAGTAATTTTTTTAAGTATTATTTTATCTCATATTTACAATTATCAGTTTAAGATTGAACTTATTCTCTGTGTTGTTTTGATTATTTTATTCTGGGTAATGATACTTTTTTCTATTAATAATAAGGAGCAGATTTTAAAAGTTATTGCTTCTCTTACTATACTTCTGCTTCTGGTTGTTCCTCTGAATTTTGTTACTTTGATATATGTACATGGGTATGGAACAACATATTTTGGAGTAAGTTTGATATTATATTTAATTCTTGTTACAAAGTCAGGTGATGTAGGCGCTTATGTAATAGGAACTATATGTTCAAAGCGAAAAGGGGGGAATCATAAAATTGTACCGACAATAAGTCCTAAAAAATCTTGGGAGGGAGCGATTGGCGGTTTGATTGTAAGTATTATTGTATCTGTACTTGTTATGGAAATATTAGGATTTGGATACGGACTAGATATATCTATTATATTAGGTGTAGCTCTGTTTATAGGCGGATTTATTGGTGATCTGTCTGAGTCTTCCTTAAAAAGATCTGCAGAAATAAAAGATTCTGGTGCTGTTATTCCCGGTATTGGAGGAGCTTTAGATTTAGTTGACAGTCTATTGATCAATGCACCTTTATTCTATTTATTATTGGTAACTTTTAAGATAATTTAAAGAAGTTTTAATATCTTAGCTTCATACTATTTTATTAATAATCTTCTGAATTATTTCTACAAAATTAATAATACCTAACTTTAATTACTATTTAAAATAAACTAATTTTAGTAGATGATATTTTTTGTCGCTATATATAAAAAACTTTTAAATAATTGGAAATACTAATGAGTTATAACTTTGAAGAGCCTTTTGCTATACTCAAAAGAAAGCATGCTAGAGATTTACTTTTTATAAAAGGAGATGTGTCAAAAGTTTTTTCATTGAATGATATACAATGGGATAGAGAAACATTATTTGTAGTTCCTTTTAATCAAATTAGAGAGAAAGGATTTGAATGCGCCGGTAAAGTGCTTCCTATAATTAAATTTGATATAAATAAGAAAGTAGATATAAAACTTGAAGAGTTTATGGAACATCTTCCAAATGATGAAATTCAATTTGATTCAGATCTAAAATATAACTATTCTGATGAAAAATATATGGAGCTTCTCGATAAGATCATAAAAAATGAAATAGGCAATGGAGAAGGATGCAACTTTGTAATTCCTAGAAAAGCCTCAACTACAATTTCAGATATGAATATAAATAAGGCTTTGACTATTTTTAAAAGACTTTTGAATTATGAATTTGGCAGTCACTGGACTTTTATAATTTACGATGGAGAGCAGTTTTTTCTTGGAGCAAGCCCTGAGGGACATTTAGTGGTGGATAATCAAAAAGTCAGAATGCATCCCATAAGTGGAACCTTTAGGAAAAATAATACTTTTTCCCTTCACGAATTCAAAAAAAGCTTTTTAGACTTTTTATCGGATGATAAAGAGATAAATGAGCTGTTTATGGTTGTTGATGAAGAACTGAAGATGATGGCAAGAATTTGTGATCAGGGTGGAATAATTGTAGGACCCATAATAAAGGAAATGTCAGCACTGATTCATACGGAATATCTTCTTACAGGCAGAAGTGATAAAAATTTAAAAGATATTTTCAGAGAGTCTATGTATGCTGCCACTGTGGTTGGAGGTCCTATGGAAAATGCATGTAGGATTAACGCTATATATGAACCTGAAGGAAGAGAATATTACGGTTCAGCAGCAGTACTTGTCGGGAAAAATGAAGATGGACCTTATCTGGACAGTTCTATACTCATAAGAACACTCCATATAAAAAACAACGGGACAATCACTGCAAGAGTAGGTGGTACTTTAGTTAGAAATTCTCAATCTGAAGGAGAACTTGAAGAGGTAAAATCCAAACTCAAAGCTGCTTTGGACAGCATTCTCAATAAGAGCCTCAGTAAAAAAGAACATATGCTGAGTTATTTTGAAGAAGATTCTGATATATTAGAAAAGCTTTACGATAGAAATAAAAACCTATCAAAATTCTGGTTTTTTAGACAGGAAAAATGTGATACTGTTATCCCTGAACTTACACGGAAAAAAATAACTATTATTGATAATGAAGATGACTTCTGCTTTATGCTGGGGCATATGATTACTTCCATGGGAATAGAAACTAATATTATTAGATACAGCGATTTTGATTTCTCTTCAGATGATTCTGACCTTGTCATTGTCGGAGCAGGAACAGGAAATCCAAACGAACACTCTAATCCTAAAATGAAAATAATTCTTAAAACTATCTCAAAACTTTCCGATAACAACAGGAAGTTTTTATGTATTTGTCTTGGACATCAGGTATTATGCAGACATTTAGGAATTGAGGTAAACCATAAAAAAGAACTATGGCAGGGAGTTGCTAAAAAAATTAAATTATTTGATGAGTATGAAATTGTCGGATTTTATAATACTTTTACAGGTATTTATAAAGATACAGAAAAATTAAAAGATATAAATTTATGTTATGATAAGGATATGCAGATTCATGCTATCAGAGGAAATAATTTTTCGGGGTTTCAGTTTCACCCTGAGTCAATTCTTACTCAAAACGGCTATGGAATTTTAAAGAATGAATTAATAAGGATTCTTAAATAGTTTTTTAGCAGAAAGGTATTATAGATTTATGTGCGGTATTGTTGGTTATATAGGTAAACGTCCGATTGTCAACACACTTCTAAATGGACTTAAAAGACTTGAGTACAGAGGATATGATTCTGCTGGAATTGCAGTTGTTGAAGATGATAATATAAAACTTATAAAAAAGCCTGGTAAAGTAAGTAATCTGCAGAATTCTATTGAAATTGAATGGCCTGGATATGAAAATATAGACTTTAATTTAGGGATAGCCCACACAAGATGGGCTACTCATGGTACACCTGTTGAAAAAAATGCTCATCCTCATATTGATGACAAACAGAGTTTCTCTGTAGTTCATAATGGAATCATTGAAAATTATTCTTCTATTAAGAAACAACTGATAAAAAAAGGCCATAAATTTTCTTCTGATACAGACAGTGAAGTAATAGCACATTTAATTTCAGAGTTATATGAAGGTGATTTTGTTAAAGCAGTTGCTGCAGCATTAAAACAATTACATGGAACATATGGCGTTGCTGTAATTTCTAAATATCACAATGATAGAATAATTGTAGCTAGAAAAGGTAGTCCTATTGTTATCGGTGTAGGTAACGATGAAATGATAATAGGTAGCGATGTGTCTGCTCTTATTTCATATACAAGAAAAGTAATTTATCTAAATGATAATGATATTGCCATTCTTAAGAAAAATGATATTGAAATTATTGACGTTGAAAATATTCCTGTTACAAGGGAAACAGCTCATATTGACTGGGATCCAGCTTCAGCTGAAAAGTCAGGCTATGATCATTTTATGCTCAAGGAAATTTTTGAACAGCCTGAATCTATTAAAAACGCAATTAGGGGAAGGCTTAACTTTGAGACAGGTTCTCCAATTTTGCAGGGGTTAGGATTTGTTCCAAAGGAAATGGTAGAGTTATCTAATATTGTTATTGCAGCATGCGGGACAAGTTTTTATGCAGGCTTAGTTGGAGAATATTATTTTGAAGATCTTGCAAATATTACGACTGAAGTAGCTCAAGCTGCAGAGTTTAGATATAGGAACCCAATAATTCAACCACATACAATGGTCATTGCAGTTAGTCAGTCAGGTGAAACAGCAGACACTTTGGCTGCTGTCAGAGAAGCTAAGCAAAAAGGAGCATTAGTTGCAGGATTGTGTAATACAGTAGGTTCAACAATAGCAAGAGAAGCTGGTGTAGGAGTATATCTTCATGCAGGACCTGAAATAGGTGTAGCCTCTACAAAAGCATTTACATGTCAAGTGGTCATTATATTGATGATGGCCTTGAAGTTTGGTCTGTCACATAGACTGTCAAGGCAAAAAGGACTTGAGCATAAAATGATCATAGCCTGACTTTTCAGCTGAAGCTGGATCCCAGTCAATATGAGCTGTTTCCCTTGTAACAGGAATAT
>DASCNA010000165.1:0-36839 GCA_036011305.1 Victivallales bacterium | reverse complement strand
GTGAAAGATATGTGGCATTTAACAAATAGAATGGCTAGAAAAATTCTAGCTCATAATATTTGTACTGTTATAAATATAAAATTCGGGCTTAATATCTTGAGTATTGAGCCAATCGTTAATTAAAAGTCGAACATTAGATCAAGATTATAATATTTTAGCAAATATTTACGAATAATGGAGGAGGCATGCAGGATATTGAAGGGAAAAGAAAATTTGGATTCAGTATTTATATAATTGCTGTTATAGCAGCACTTGGAGGATTGCTTTTCGGCCTTGATCAGGGAATTATATCGGGTGCGCTTCCATTTATAAAAAACACTTTTAAAATTGGAACAACTGTTCAGGAAGTTGTAGTTAGCAGTTTAATGTTGGGGTGTGTTTGTGGTGTAATTGCTATACGGCCTGTATCTCAAAAGTTCGGACGCAAAAAAGCGCTCATTATATCCGGAACTTTATTTGTTTTGGCATCCATTAGTTCAGGCTTGTCTGTTCATGTGTATATGCTTATTGTATCAAGATTTTTTATAGGTATTTCAGTCGGTATAGCAAGTTTTGTCACCCCTATATATATTGCAGAGATTGCACCGAGACAGATAAGAGGAGGAATGATAGCGTTATTCCAGTTTCTGATTGTACTTGGTATTGCTCTTGCATTTTTAGTTGATTCAGCATTGACTCCATTTGGGGCCTGGAGATATATGCTTGGAAGCATAAGTATACCGGGTATTGTAATGCTTATTGGACTTTTTTTCCTTCCGGAAAGCCCCAGATGGCTTATGCTTTATGGAAGAAGAGATGAGTCGGAACAGATACTTAAAAAACTTGATAGAACCGATGAAGAAGTGGAATTTGAAATAAAAGAAATTTCAAAAAGTGTACATGAAAAGCAGTCAAGTTGGGAATTTTTGAAAAACAGCAACTATAGGAGAGTTCTGTATTTAGGTATTGGCCTGCAGTTATTTCAGCAGCTGTGCGGATGGGTTGCATTGATATATTATGCTCCTTCCATATTTAGCGAAATGGGCTTTAAAACTCCTGAATCAAGAATCTGGGTAGCTTTTTTTGTTTGCGGAGTATTTCATGTGCTAGCTACAATTCTACCGGTTTTTCTCAATGATAGATGGGGAAGAAAAAAGTTGTTGTATATTGGAGTTACGCTTAATATTATAAGTATGATAATGATTGCTATATTATTCTTCATTGGAATAGATGTGGCAGTCTGGGTAAAATATATAGCAGTAACTTTGCTTCTTTTATTTAATATCGGTTACTCTATAAGCCTTGGGCCGGTTGTCTGGACTTTATGTTCCGAAATATTTCCTCTAAAGGGAAGAGATCTGGGAATGATGACTGCCACAGCAGCAAACTGGATCGGCAGTTTTTTTGTTGCACAGTTAACTTTGACAATTATGCAGTTTTTTGGGCCTGGATTGACATTTATAATGTTTGCTGTGATTGGAGTGTTGACCATTATTTTTACTTATCTCTATGTTCCTGAAACAAAAGGAGTTCCTCTCGAAGAAATTGAGGAAGCTCTTTTAAGCGGGAAAAAATTGAGAGATATCGGATTATAATAATTAAAGCCTCTCTATTCAGCTTTTAAATATCTTATCAAATAGACCAATACAAAGGGTAATTGCAATAGCTTTAGGTTATTATTAATATACAGAAACAAGTATAGATATTTTAGAGAATAGCGTGAAAAAGAGTCTAACATTTTTATTAATTGGTCTGATTAGTATCTCTATTACAGGATGCATGGGGACTTTTAAATATAAAGTTCCTCCTAATTCTCCCATATCTTCTATACAGTATGATTGTACTGTCGCTGTAGAACCATTTAAGGACGAAAGACCAACAATAGGAAGCAACAAAATGTTCTTCTCATGGATTCCTGGAGTACCATTTGGTTGGGGGCATTACAATATACCTGAAGATGGTAAAGTTTATTTAACAATACAAAGTTTTAAATTTTATCCTACAGTTGAGCTTGCTAAGGCAGCAGAAGATAGCCTGAAATATTCAGAAATATTTAAAAAAATATATTTTGCTCAAGGTTACATAGAGGATCAGCCAGATTATATTTTTAGTGGAAATATCAAATCCACTTTATATGAAGAAAAAATATTTACATATTGCCTTTCTTTTTTTGGTTCATTGCTTTGGTTAGTTGGAGCACCAGCAGGTTGGACTGATAATCAATTGGAAATCCAATTTATATTAAAATCTGTTAAGGATAACAAGATTATTTGGACATATACTGCGAAAAATTCAAAAGATAGAGTTGAATGGTTTTATTACCAGGGACAGGATGTCAAAAATTATGTTCCTGTAATGCAAAAATGTATGCAGGAAGCTATTGTAAATCTTGAAGAATTTATGCAAAACAATTACAAGAATAAACAATAATTTTGATATCTGATTTTGATTAAATAGCCTGCTTAAAGACCAATCTAAATAAAGACATGAAAAAATTGTCATAGGATTTAAAAATCTGAGAAATCTGCAAAAAACACCTTTTTATAGAAATTATGTAATAAATATATTGGATATATGACAAAACATGTAAGAAATCCATAATTAAAAGAAAGTGTTGAATATTCAAAGAATTAATTTTTTGCAAACTTGGAAAGCAAAAAGAACCTTACAGTAATCTTTATCGGAGAAGAGTGGTACCGATGGTGGGATTCGAACCCACACTCCCTTGCGGGAACTGCGCCCTGAACGCAGCGCGTCTGCCAATTCCGCCACATCGGCTTATAAATTCAGGAACTATATTATAATACTAATTAATCTGATTTCAAATAAATGATTTATTAAGATTTATTATTATGTGTTTTTTCTGTAAGCAAACATTATTGGGGAATCTTGCAAAAAAAATCTAAGCCTTTTTTTTAAATGACTAAGTATTTTCACATACTGGTACTATTATATAGTATGAAAATTATAAAAGGTAGAAATAATGGCGGAGAAAAGATGGTTTAATAAATCATACTCTATGCAGGAATTTAACAATTTGATGAAGGAGTACAATTTTTCCAGGCCTATTGCTTTGTCTTTAGCGTCTAGAGAAGTGTTATGCAAAAATGTTGATAAGTACTTTAATGCTTCATTGAATGACTTAAGCTCACCGTATAGATTACCAGGAACAAAAGAAGCTTCTATAAGGCTGTGGGATGCTATTCGTAAAGATGAGCATATAGTTATTCACGGCGACTTTGATGTTGATGGCATTACTGCATCTGCTCTTTTGTCATGGATACTTGCTGAAAACGGAGCGAATGTTTCTGTTTTCATACCTCATAGATTAGATACAGGTTATGGCTTTACCCCAGATTCTTTAGATAATCTTCTTTCAGAGAATAAATGCAATGTTCTTGTCACTGTAGATTGTGGAATTACCAGTAATGAAGCTATTGATAAAGCTAATGAGATGGGCATTGAAGTCATCATTACTGATCACCATGAACAGGGAGATGAGATTCCGAAAGCAAAGACAATAATTAATTCAAAGTTACATCCCGAGTTAGATGATCTTCACGGACTTGCCGGGGTTGGTACAGCTTTTAAGCTGGCTCATGCTTTTTTAAAGTTCGGTCTTGAAAACGGATTAGTAAGAAAAAAAATAGATCTTAAGGAAATTTTAGATTTAGTTGCTTTGGGTACAGTTGCAGATATTGTTCCTCTGCTGGGTGAAAATAGGATTTTAACAAAATATGGTTTGAAAATATTATCTAGGCAGATAAGGCCAGGAATTAGAGCTTTATGTGAAGCCTGCGGAATTAATCATAATTTAAAATCTAATGATATTGCATTTAAGCTGGCTCCTCATATAAATGCTGCAGGTAGGCTTGGAGACCCTCATGTGTCATATAATCTTTTAAACACAAATAATATTGTTGACGCAATTCAGCTTGCCCAGGAATTAAAAACTTATAATTTGAAAAGAAGAGAGAAAGAAAAAGAGATTTTTGATGCTGCTGAATTACAGATTAATCAAAGAATTAAAATAAATGAATCATCTTCTATTCTTATTTACGGAGAAAGCTGGCATCAGGGTGTAATTGGAAATGTGGCTTCAAGAATAGCAAGAGAATATAATAGGCCTTCGATTGTTTTAACTGTGATAGATGGACAGGCGTATGGTTCAGGCAGAGCGGCAGGGAAGATAAATCTTGTCGAGATATTATCGGAAAGTTCAGATCTGCTTACTAGATATGGAGGTCATCCAATGGCAGTAGGATTGTCATTGAATCCTGAAGATATAGATGCCTTGTCATTAAATTTTGAAAAATCTGTAAAAAATATTTTTTCAATGGATGATTTAATACCGCAGATTGAATATGACGGAGATATTTTTATTTCAGAATTAGATGATATATTTTTTCATGAATTGGAGACACTAGAGCCATTTGGTCATAGTAATCCTCAACCGGTTTACAGAATTAAAGATTTATCCACTCCTTATGTAACTAATGCAGGACCGAATCACTCAAGAGGCTATGTTAGAGATTATAATTATAAATCCCTTCCGTTTATTGCATTTAATATGCCTCCGAAAACATTGCCTAAAGCTCCGTGGAATATATTGGCTGTACCTCAGTTGAATAATTATCATGGAACATCTTCCCCTCAACTAAGGATAATTGATATTAAATCATCATATAATGATATTAATTAACAGGAATTGTTAGTTCATGAAAGAAGTGTTAAGCAAACTCGAATCCAAGATAAACTACTCTTTTAAAAATAAAACATATCTTAAACAGGCTCTCACTCATAGATCTTATGCCGCAGAGAAAAAAATAAAAAATGACAATCAACGTTTAGAATTTTTAGGAGACGCTGTAGTAGAAATTATTATTACTGAATTTTTGTTCATTTTATATCCAAAAAAAAATGAAGGTGAATTGACGGCTTTAAGATCGGCCCTTGTTCAAAAAAAATCACTTTCAAAATTGGCAAAATTGATTGATCTTAACAATTTTATATATTTGGGAAAAGGTGAAGCAGGGGTTAACGGCGGGCTCAGAGAATCCACTCTTTGTGATACTTTTGAGGCAGTTATCGGTGCTGTTTATATGGATTCTAATTTAGAATCCAGCAGAAAAATATTGATTAAACTTATTAATAAAGCATACAGCAATATTGATACATTGCTTGTCGAAATTAACCCTAAGGGATATCTTCAGGAACTTGTGCAGAAAGATTCAGGATCCAAGCCAATATATCAATTGAAATCTACTGGCGGGTTGCAGCATGCTCCGCTATACACTGTTGATGTATTATTAAATAATGAAGTGATTTCAACAGGAACAGGACAGAATATTAAATCTGCTGAAATTGATGCTGCTGGAAAAGCTATTAAAATACTTGGGGAAAAATAAAATAGTATTTTTTTTGTTATTTGCTTTTGATTATTTGTTTTTAGGCTAAATTAAATTGCTATTCTATAAAAATAGAAAAAAATCTTAACTTTCAGAAATTAAAATCATAAATAAACGATAATAAATTCTTAAATTGAGATAACTCCTTTGGTGAATAATATCCAAAAATATAAAAACGATCACTGAAATAATAATTTATTTTACAGGTTTTTTGTGTCTTATTTTTTTTTGCAATTTAAAATTTTTTAGAGAATAAAAATCAAAGAAACATACGGAGAAATGAATGGGTAAAAGAGAAAATTGGGGTACGCGCGTAGGATTTATTCTTGCTGCAGTAGGTTCCGCTATTGGGCTTGGGAATATATGGAGGTTCCCATATTTGACCTATGCAAATGGTGGGGGAGCATTTTTAATACCCTATTTTGTTGCACTGCTGACAGCAGGTATTCCTATAATAATTCTTGAAATGTCTATTGGGCATAAATATAAATCTTCTCCTGTGGTAGCTTTTGCAAGAATGTCGAAGCATGCAGAATGGATGGGATGGATGCAGGTATTTATTGCTTTCATTATCGGTATTTATTATGCAGTAATTGTTGCCTGGGCACTTAATTTTACCTTAATTGCAACTAAATTGGGATGGGGGACTGATACTACCTCTTTCTTTTATGATAAATTTTTACACGCAAGCTCAGGGCCTTTGGTTTTAGGTGGTATAGTTCCTGAAATTGCTATCTTTGCTGTAATTACCTGGTTTTTAATATGGTTAACTCTGTTTTCAGGGGTAAGAAAAGGAATAGAATTTATATCTAAAATTTTCATGCCTATTCTTTTTATAGGTTTGATTATTATTTTAATTAGAGTTGTGACACTAAAAGGAGCAGGGTACGGTTTGCAATGGTTGTTTAATCCAAATTTTGACAGTATCTTTGAATTTAAAACCTGGACCGCTGCCTATGGTCAGATATTCTTTTCACTGAGTATTTGTTATGGAATAATTATAGCATACTCAAGTTATCTGCATGATAGATCTGATATTGCAAACAATGCTACAATGACAGCATTTATTAACTGTGGATTCAGTATATTGGCGGCTATTTTGATTTTTAGTGTACTGGGATACGCTGCTACACAGCAAGGAGTTTCGATTAAAGATGTAGCAGGATCGGGAATAGGGCTTGCCTTTATCAGCATACCCATGGCAGTAAATATGATGCCGGCACCTAAAATAATAGGTACCTTATTCTTTCTTGCTCTGTTTGTCGCAGGTTTTACTTCAATTATTTCCATTATTGAAGTATGCTGCGCAACAATTATTGATAAATATAAAATTAACAGAAAAATTTCTGTTAGTATCTTCTGCGTCATTGGCTGTTGTTTTACATTGATCTTTACTACCAGAGGAGGAATCAGTATTCTTGACATAGTTGACCATTTCATTAATAATTTCGGTATTGTTTTTGCCGGTATTTTTGAAATAATATTTGTTTCATGGTTTTTTAAACTTGATGAAATTAAAGAACATATTAACAGACGATCTGAATTTACCGTCGGCCTGTTATGGAGTTTTTGTTTAAAATATTTAATACCTATTTTCCTGGGCTATATGGCAATAGGGAATCTGGTGGATGAATTAAAAACTCCTTATGGCAGTTATGCACAGAAAGCATTGGTATGCTATGGATGGGCAATAATAATAATAATGATTTTATTCAGCTTTTCATTACAGTATATTTCACTGAAAAAACAACGATCCAAAATAAAAGAGGTTACTAAATGACTGTTTCAGCAATAATTTTTATGATTTTTGCGTTAGTTGTCACCTGGGGGGGAGCTGCTCTTTGTATTACTTTAGCAATCAAAAGTAGATCCAAATAGTTGTTATTCAATTTAATGCAGTTGATATCCTAATAATAATTTGTTAGGATATTACTTGATAATTAATATTCTTAAAGTATTTTTCTTTAATGTTTTACGAAATTTAATCTGAATTTTAAAATAATAAATGAAAAATACAATAACACAGAAATCACATAAGTTTACTATTGAGAAAGCTATATATTATATAATAACTATAGGTTTTTTTCTGTTATTTGTGTTTATATCTCTGCATGATCTGGTTAAATTTTTTCATGCTTGAATCAATTTTTATTTAAATAAAATAAAATACTCTCGGCTAAAGTTAAGCCTATATTATTGACCTTTTTTACTAATTGTTCAGGAGTTGAGTTTCTTAGTTCTCCAATTGAACTAAAGGCATGTAGAATAGCTTTTTTTCTTTCAAACCCAATGCCAGGAATATCATCCAGAATAGATTCATTTATTTTTTTCAATCGAAGTTCTCTGTTGTAGGAAATAGCAAATCGATGAGCTTCATCTCTGATAGACTGAAGAAGCTTCAATGCTAAACTGTTCTTGTCTAAAATAATTGGTTCACTCCTGCCCGGTAGAAAAATTTCTTCATTTTTTTTAGCCAGTCCTATTACAGGAAATGATGGAATTTTCAAATCAATTAAAGCCTTAATAGCTGAAGATAGTTGACCTTTACCCCCATCAACCATTAATAGATTAGGGAAAATACCATTTTCATCTTGCAGACGTCTATAGTGTCTGCCAATAACTTCCTGCATCATTGCAAAGTCATTTATTCCGTCCACAGTTTTTATTTTGAACCGGCGGTATTTTTTATTAGCAGAATATCCATTTTCAAAACAGACCAAGCTAGCAACAGCTATTTCATCACTTAAGTTTGATATATCAAAGGCTTCAATAAGATTCGGTTTCTTTTTTAACCCCAATTTATTTTGTAAATCATTAACGTAATCTTCTCCTGAAGAATTGTTTAGCGTGGCAAATCTGAAATTTCGTCCTCTTTTTCCGAATATATTTGTAATGTTATCAATCATATCCCTTCGAATTGCAGCTTTTTCAAACTGCATTTTAGCTGAAAGATTAGTCATATCAGCACTCAATTCAGCTACGATATCTTTTATGTTACCGTCAAATAATTTTATTAATTTAGTAACTTTTTCTTTATAAGCTGCTTCTGATATTTTGCCCGCGCATGGTTCTGAGCATTTTTTAATTCTGGCTTCCATGCAGTATTTTCTATCTTCTAAACCAGGTATATTACTGTTGCACATACGAAGTTTAAAATATGATGATAAAAATTCAATTGTTTGTTTCAGGACTCCTCCGCGGGGAAAAGGGCCATAGTACTTTGCCCCATCGTTTTTTCTGAGTCTGGCAAGATGTAACTTAGGATATTTTTCATTAACATTAATTTTAATAAGAAAATATCTTTTATCATCACGCATTAAAATATTGTAGTATGGAGCATATTCTTTTATTAGCCTTGATTCCAGCAGTAAAGCTTCAGATTCATTTTTTACAACTCTGTATTCCCAGGAGTTGATAGAATTTACTAAAGAGCGAAGTTTTGGGTCAGCCATAGTTTTTTTTGAAGCCTGAAAATAATGAGCCATCCTTTTTCTTAAATTTACAGCTTTTCCAATATAAATTACTTTACCGAATCTATCTCTGTAGATATAGACTCCAGGTTTTGCTGGTATATCGCTAGATGAAAAAGCTTTATCTGTCATAATTATTAAAGAAAAACCTATATTAAATCGAAAAATCAAATTAAATTATTATCAAAAAAAAATAATACTATTATTATATATATTCAACAATATAGGGAGTTATTATTATGAAGACAATAGATTTAAAAAAAGCTTTATCTGATATAAAGAAATCCAGAATTGGTGTTATTGGTGATTTTTGTCTTGATGTTTATTGGGAAATAAATGAATTAAAAAGTGAAATATCTGTTGAAACAGGATTACAGACTAGAGCTGTTGAATTCCAAAAATATTCGCTTGGCGGAGCGGGAAATGTAGTCAATAATATTTACTCTCTGGGTGTTGAAGAAATAAAGGTGTTTGGGGTTTTAGGAAATGACCCTTTTGCTTATCAGATGCTGGCATTGATGAAGAATTTGAATGTCGATACTGCAGGCTTACTTACTCAGCAGGATCATTGGTCCACACATGTGTATACAAAACCAATATGTAAAGATGCTGAAGAAAATCGTATAGATTTCGGTAATTTTAACGAACTGTCAGAAGAAACAGCAGATAATTTACTTGATATATTAAAAAAGAATATTCCATCACTTGATGTAATTATAATTAACCAGCAGGTGATAAGTGGATTACATAGTCTTGAAAGCTTTATTACGAAATTAAAAAAACTAATTAAACATTTTCCTGAAAAACAATTCATTGTTGATAGTCGTTGTTTTAGTGATAAGTACGATAATATTCTGCGTAAAATAAATGATTATGAAGCAGCAACTTTATGCGGATATGAACATAAACCTGATGACATAATTCCTCGTATGGAAGTTTTTGACTCAGCAAATAAACTTTATAAAAAATGGCAACAAGCAATATTTGTCACCAGAGGTGCAAGAGGATGCATTGTAATTGATGAATCAGGAACGTATGAAATACCCGGATTACAGATAAAAGGTAAACTTGATACAGTTGGGGCAGGAGACAGCATGCTTGCAGGTATAACATCAGCTTTATCTGTTGGCTATAAGCCTGAGTTTGCGGCAACTTTTGGTAATTTTGTTGCAGGTGTGACTGTTCAAAAACTCTATATAACAGGAACAGCGTCTCCCGATGAAGTTATAGATATCGGTGCCAGCCCTGATTATATTTACAATGTTGAAAAGGCAGAAGACTTGAGGATGGCTGAATATTATGATAATTCAGAAATTGAAATTGTGATTGATGAATTAGAAGGTATTAATATCAGCCATATAATTTTTGACCATGATGGTACTATATCTTCTCTGCGGGAAGGCTGGGAGCAGATAATGGAACCAATGATGATCAAGTCGATTTTAGGCAATAAATTTGAATCAGCAGATGAAACTCTATACCATAGGGTTCTTCAGAGAACAAAAAAATTTATTGATGAAACCACAGGGATACAGACATTAACTCAAATGCTTGGATTGGTTAAGTTGATAAAAGAGTTTGGGATTGTGCCAGAACATGAGATTTTGGACGAATTTGGCTATAAAGAAATATATAATAGAGATTTAATAAAACTTGTAGATCAACGAATAGCTAAATTTAAAAGAAAAGAGCTGAATGTAGATGACTATGTTATAAAGGGAAGTGTTGAGTTTCTGAATTTACTTCATAAGAACAGTATTAAACTATATTTGGCTAGTGGTACTGATCAGGATGACGTTATTGCAGAAGCCAAAGCTCTCGGATATGCAGATCTGTTTGAAGGGAGAATTTACGGTGCTGTCGGTGATGTGACAAAAGAAGCAAAAAGAATGGTTATAGATAGAATTCTAAATGATATAGGGAAAAATAACTTTAACAAAATAGCAGCAATAGGTGACGGTCCTGTAGAAATAAGAGAAATTAAAAAAAGAAATGGACTCGCAGTTGGAATTGCCAGTGATGAAATAAGAAGATTCGGATTGAATCAGGCAAAGAGAAGCAGGCTGATTAAAGCAGGTGCGGATATGATAATTTCTGATTATTCACAATTAAATAAATTATGTAAATTATTAAATATTAGAAACAGGTAAAAATATGCCTTATCCACAATTTGATAGATTTAAACTTAAAATAAAACCGTTAGCTGAGCGCTCTAATAAAGTGTTTATTGAAAAAGATTATATTCCTGTAGATTCTGATATTTGTAAGTTTAATGAAAAAGATATAAATATTTTAGATGAAACATTAAATAAAATTAGAAATGCGAGAAATAATAATAAGCCTGTTGTTTTGGCTTTTGGGGCGCATTCAATAAAAAATGCACTTGCAAAGGTTTTTATTAAATTGATGGAAGATGGCTGGATTACTCATTTAGCTACTAACGGAGCCGGAATAATCCATGATTGGGAGTTTGCCTTTCAGGGAAAAACAAGCGAAGATGTAAGGGCAAATGTTGCTAACGGTGAATTTGGTATATGGCAAGAAACAGGACATTATATTAATCTTGCCATTGTAGTAGGTGCATATGAAGGACTTGGATACGGTGAATCTGTCGGCAAATTGATATCAAATGAGAGTTTGACTATACAATCAGTCGATGAGCTGGAAAAATATATTAAAAATAACTGCAAAGCAAACCCTGATAAAACTGCTGCGGCATCTGATCTTATATATGCTATACAGAAATTTAATTTAAAATCAGGGAAACTGGTCATAGAACATCCTTTTAAAGAGTATAGTGTTCAGGCTGCCGCATACAGAATGAATATTCCGTTTACCGGGCATCCTATGATAGGACATGATATTATTTATACACACCCCATGAATAATGGCCCTGCAGTTGGAAGAACAGCACTGAGAGATTTTTTAACATTTGCTGAACAGATCAATAATCTTGACGGCGGAGTCTATCTCTCTGTAGGTTCAGCAGTAATGTCCCCTATGATTTTTGAAAAATCACTTTCCATGTCTCAGAATATTGCTATACAAAATGACAAACATATAGACAAACATTATATGTTAATTGTTGACCTGGCAGAAAATAATTGGAATTGGGCAAAAGACGGTGAGCCTCCAATGGACAATCCTGCATATTATCTCCGATATTGCAAAACATTTAACAGGATGGGGGGTAAGATGAGATACCTCTGCGCTGATAATCGGGATTTGCTCCTGTATTTATGCCGGAATTTATAAAATTACCTGATTTTTTTAAGCTCTGTGATGGCTTTGCTTAAAGCGTTAGCTCTGTGGCTGATTCTATTTTTAATATTAGAATCTAATTCCGCAAATGTTTTATCGTAGCCGTCAGGTAGAAAAACAGGATCGTAGCCAAATCCGTTGCTGCCCCTGGTTTCATCAATTATTGTTCCGGTGATTTCACCTCTGAAAGTTTTAACTTCACCATTTGGCGAAGAAATAGCTATCACACAGACAAATCTGGCTTTTCTATTTTTTATACCTGATAATTTTCCCAATAGTTTTTTTATTCTGTCCAAATCTGTAGCATCAGGACCTGCATATCTTGCCGAATAAACACCTGGGTTATTATTCAGAGCTTCAACTTCTAAGCCTGAATCATCTGCAAAGACGTGCATGTTGGAGAATTTTGCTGTTTCAACAGCTTTTAAAGTAGCATTTTCCTCAAAAGTAGTACCAGTTTCATCAACTTCAGGTATACCGCCAATTTCCTTTGGGGAAATGACATCTAAACCAGTATATTTTAGAATTTGAGCAAGTTCTTTTATTTTATGTAAATTATTACTGGCAATTAATAATTTTTTTGAAGACATGATAAAAAACTTTCTATTTTATATTATCTGAATTGATTCGGAGATTACAATACTATGCAATTTTTTTTTTTTTAGTATTAAAATATTGAAAATATTATACCTTTATACTATTTATATAAAATAAAACACGGTTTAACCTTGTAACAAACAAAACTAAAGGGGCCATTGTAGCATGGATAAACACTCTATTCAGGAGCTTCAAAATAAAATATCTGAAGTATCATCTTTTATTCCAACTCTGAAAACTGAAATTGGCAGAGTCGTAGTAGGGCAGGAAGATCTTATTAATAAAATGATATTAGCTTTAATTGCCAATGGACACATTCTTCTGGAGGGAGTACCGGGATTGGCAAAAACATTAGCTGTAAAAACAATTGCACAGGCTATTAATGGAAGTTTTTCAAGAATTCAGTTCACTCCTGATTTGTTGCCTGCTGATGTGATTGGAACGAACATTTACAATCCTAAAGAACATACTTTCAGTGTTAAAAAAGGACCTGTTTTTGCTAATATTGCATTGGCTGATGAGATAAATAGAGCTCCTGCAAAAGTTCAGAGTGCTTTATTGGAATGTATGCAGGAAGGTCAGATTACAATTGCTGGGCAGACCCTTAAGCTGCCTCATCCATTTCTCGTTATGGCGACTCAAAACCCTATTGAACATGAAGGGACATATTCTTTGCCCGAAGCACAGGTTGACAGATTTATGTTTAAGTTGAATGTTACTTATCCCAAAAGAAGCGAAGAAAAAATAATTATGGAGCGAATAGCTCACCCTGAATTGGATTTGGAGGCCTTGAGCGTAGTATCTTTAGAGAAAATTTTAGAGGCAAGAAACTGGGTGGATCAGGTTTATCTAGATGATAAAATATCTGAATATATACTGGATATGGCTATTGCGACTCGACCTGATGAACGTGAACAGTTATCTTCAAGACAGTCAAGTGCCAATTTAAGCGACTTAGATTCTTTAATACAGTACGGCGCTTCCCCAAGAGCTCCTATTGCAATGGTGCTTGCATCTAAAGCAGCAGCATTCATGGATGGAAGAGCTTATGTTGTTCCACAGGATATAAAAAATATTGCACCCGATGTATTAAGACATAGAGTTATTGTCAGCTATGAAGCTGAAGCTGAAAATATGAATTCAGATGATATTATTAAAAAGATCCTCGATGAATTATTAACACCATGATTTTATTATAATGATTTCAAAAGATATTTTAGCAAGAGTCAGAAAAATAGAAATACGAACAAGGCGTATGGTGGAAGAGCTTACTGCCGGTGCGTATCATAGTGTTTTTAAAGGAAGCGGGATTGAGTTTGAAGATGTCAGAGAGTATACATCAGAAGATGATGTTAGAGATATAGACTGGAATGTTACTGCCAAAATGGGCGAACCTTACGTGAAAAAATACGTAGAAGAGCGTGAACTTACTGTAATGCTTCTGGTAGATGCTTCAGCATCTAATAAATTTGGAAGTGGTGGGAAAACGAAAATAGAAACGGCAGTGGAAATTGCATCAGTTCTGGCATTCAGTGCAATAAGAAATAACGATAAAGTAGGTTTGCTTCTTTTTACAGACAAAACAGAATTATATCTTCCTCCGAAATCTGGAAAACAGCATACACTCAGGTTAATTCGTGAACTCATTGTAAGAAAACCGGAAGGTAAAGGAACGAATATTGCAGCAGCACTTGATAAAATCATGAAAATCCTTCGTAAAAAAGCTGTTATATTTTTAATTAGTGACTTTATAGATGAACAGAATAAATATGAAAAATTATTAATGGTGGCAAATAAGCGCCATGATGTTATCGGTGTAAGAATTTTAGATGAAAAAGAATTCGAAATACCTAAAATTGGTTCATTGTATCTTTCTGATTCCGAATATGGAGATATAGGCTTTTTTCATGGAAATAAAAAGGCAGTTTTTGAGTATAACAAATATTCAAAAGAGATACATAAGAAGCATAAAGATATCTGTAATAAGGCAAAAGTTGATCTGATTGATATTAAATGTGATGATGATTTAATAAAGCCTCTGATGTCTTTTTTTAGACGTAGAGAAAAGCTGGTGAATAAATTATGAAAAAGTTCATAAAATATTTATTAATTGTTATATGCATTATAGTTGTTGTTTTAGTAGCATGTTTGATATCTGTTTATTTTAAATATAGAAGTATTGAGAAACAAAATTTACCTGCAAAATATGAGAAAACAGTAGTAACTCCTAAGAAAGAAGTTTTTCTTGGAACGCCTGTTGATTATAAATTATTCTTTTCAACTCCATGGAATAAAGAACCTGTTTCTGCAGAAGTAATATTAGGTAAAGGTTCACAGCTGATTGGAAAACCTATTGTAACAAAAAGTAGTAATAAATGGGGATATTTTGTATGGGAAATAGCATTTAAAGTTCAGCCGTTTGTTGACGGTACTATTCCTGAAGGGGCATTAAAAGTTGATTTTGCATCAAATAATTACGGAGTTCAGAATTTAACAGTAAAATACCCTTCTATTACTTCCAAAAAAATTACAAGCATTGATAATCAGCTCTTAGTTGCTTCTAAAATGAAAGCTGAAAAATTAATATCTGAATCAAATGTTTTGTTCTACTCTATAATAGCAGCTATTGTTTTAATATGTTTAATAATTTTTCTTCTCATATACCTGAAAAAGAGAAAAGGGCAAAATCAGATAATATTGACCCCATGGGGTTTAGCTATTCAGAGTTTGAACTCCTTAAACAGGAGTTTCAGTTCACATGAAATATCTCCTGGAAAGTGTATGATTATGTTAACAGATATTGTGAGAGAATACTTAGAATCAAGGTTCAGTATTCATGCGCAGAGACAGACTACAGAAGAGTTTTTGAGAAAAATGGAGGATAGAGACAGCCCGCTTGAAAATCAGGATAGAAATTTTCTAAAAGAATTTATGATGTCGGCTGATATGGTGAAATTCGCAAAATATGATGCAAGTGAAGAATTAATTAATAATTCAATAGATAGAGCTTCCAAATTGGTCACTGAGACAATACCTGATGAAGAAGCAGATAAAAATAATGATTAACATAAACCACTCATAAAAAATAATTAATTCAAATATGGATATAAACAATTACTATAGTTTGTTTAAAGGCTTTCGTTTTGAATCACCCTGGTATTTGCTTTTAATAATACCGCTTATTTTATTGATAATATTTAGTATTGTTAGAAAAAAACCTGCTCTTACTATCCCATGGATGAAACCTTTTTTAGGTAAAAAAAAGAGAAAGGGGTTTAATCGAACATATATTCCGTTGATTATTTATTCATTGGCTTCACTTCTTTTAATTTTTGCTTTATCAAGACCTCAGAAAGGAATTGAAGAGTTAATTCAGAGATCTGAAGGAATTGATATTATATTGGCTCTTGACCTGTCGGGGAGTATGAAAGCTATTGATATATCTAAAGATCTATCTTCAGCGCAGATTCGTAATGATTTGAAGAGTGGGAAACTTAAAGAACGAATATCTTATGCAAAAGATGAAATTAAAAGGTTTATTAAAAAACGTCCGAATGATAGGATCGGACTGGTTGTTTTTGCCCCAAAATCATATATGGCTTGTCCACCTACTCTTGATCATTCACTTCTATTGGCTGATTTGGATAATGTAAATGCCGGCATAGTCGGTGATGCAACTAATATTGCGGCTCCCATAGCAACAGCTGTCAGCCGTTTAAAGGATGCACGTTCAAAACGAAGAGTGTTAGTTTTATTTACAGATGGAAGTAATAATGTAAATGACAGAATAAATCCTATGCAGGCAGCTAAGCTTGCAAAGATGTATCATATCATTATATACACAGTCGGGATTGGTAGTCCAAATGCATTTGTACTTCAAAATTCTATTTTCGGAGCTCAGTTTATTCCTATTTTTGGACATTTTGATAAAAAACTTATGGAAAATATTGCCAAAGAAACAGGAGGTAAATATTATAAAGCAGCTGATGCTAAAGGTTTAAAAAGTGTTCTTGATAAAATTAATAAACTTGAAAAAACTACAATGGAACAGCCTAAATTTATTGATTATAGAGAAATCGGTCCAATTTTACTCGGAGTAGCTTTGGCTCTGTTCATACTAGGTTTTATTCTTGAGAATACCTTTTTTATCAGACTTCCTTAAATTAATACACCAAAACAATTTTTTTCTGAAGTAAATTCTAAAATCTGATGTTATCTTATACAAGAATGTAAATTTATATAAAAATATAAAATATAATTTTATTTATGAGGAGCAAATTTTATGATAGATGCTTTTTTAAAGAAAATTACCGATAGAGAGGCTGTTATCGGGGTTGTAGGTTTAGGATATGTAGGTTTACCCCTTCTTATTGAGTTTTCCAAAGCTGGATTTAAAGTAGTTGGGTTTGATATTGATGATAGAAAAATTTCAAATCTTAAAGATGGAAAAAGCTATATCAAACATATATCTCAAACTGATATTCAGAAAATGAGCAGTAGTGGAAAATTTGAAGCTTATACTGATTTTTCTCATTCCTCTGAATGTGATGCAATACTTATATGCGTGCCTACTCCTCTGACCAAGCATAGAGAACCTGATATGTCATATATTGAAGATACAGGCATGTTTTTACAACCATATGTTAGAAAAGGTCAGTTATTCAGTCTGGAATCTACTACTTATCCCGGGACTACTGATGAGGTATTAAAACCTATTCTGGAAGCAAACGGCCTTATAGCCGGTAAAGATTTTTATTTGTCATTTTCTCCTGAACGGGAAGATCCATGTAATCCAAAGTATTCAACATCAACAATACCAAAAGTTGTTGGGGGATATAATGAAGATTCATTAAAAGTTGCTGTCGCACTTTACGATACTGTTATTTGCGAGATAGTTCCTGTTTCATCAACTGCTACAGCTGAAGCTACAAAATTAATGGAAAATATTTTTAGGTCCGTTAATATTGCTTTGGTCAATGAACTGAAAGTAATTTTTGATAATATGGGCATTAATGTATGGGAAGTTATAAATGCAGCTAAAACAAAACCTTTTGGTTTTATGCCGTTTTACCCGGGACCGGGTTTAGGTGGGCACTGCATTCCAATTGATCCTTTTTATCTGACTTGGAAGGCATATGAATTTGAATCACCTACAAGGTTCATAGAACTGGCAGGTGAAATAAATACAAATATGCCTAAATATGTTGTCCATAGAACCCTTGAAGCATTCAATGATAGAAAAAAGGCTTTAAATGGTAGTAAAGTTTTGATCCTTGGACTGGCTTATAAAAAAAATGTTGATGATATGAGGGAAAGTCCCAGCTTTAAATTAATGGAAATTTTAGAATCGAAAGGTGCGATAGTTGATTATTGTGACCCTTATTGTCCTGAGATTCCTAATAATAGACATTATCCTGAATATGCAGGAAAGAAAACAATTGAAAATTTAAATGAAAAATTGAATGATTATGATGCAGTACTTATATCTACAGCTCATGATTGCTTCGATTATGAATATATTATAAAAAATGCACCTCTGATTATTGATACCAGAAATGCAGTACCTGACGGTGAAAATGTAGTAAGAGCTTAAAAATTGGAGTTTACATGTCTGATTCAGATAAATATATTGTTGTAACAGGAAGCGCTGGCTTTATTGGCTTTAGCCTGTGCCGCGAACTTTTAAAAAGGGGTAATAAAGTTATCGGCATAGATAACTTTGTCCCTTATTATCCTGTTGAATTGAAAATAGCTAGAACTAAACTGCTTGAAACTTATCCGGGATTTATTCCTGTAAAAGCAACTCTTGAAAATTATAAAGATGTTGAAAAAGTTTTTAAGAAATATCCTATAAGCAGAGTTTGTAATCTGGCTGCACAGGCTGGAGTAAGGCACTCTTTATCGCATCCATTTGTTTATGAACAGACAAATATTGCTGGATTTCTTACAATTCTTGAATTGGTCAGACATTATAATATTCCAAGATTGGTTTATGCGTCAAGTTCCAGTGTGTATGGAGGGAATAAAGAAATTCCTTTTTCTGAAACCCAAAGAGTAGATAACCCTATTTCTCTCTATGCTGCCACGAAAAAAGCAAATGAATTAATGGCTCATTCTTATACTCATCTTTACGGATTTCAAACAGTTGGATTAAGATTCTTCAGTGTGTATGGTCCATGGGGAAGACCTGATATGGCTTTATGGCTTTTCACTGAGGCTATCTTAAAGAATCAACCGATAAAAGTTTTTAATAATGGTGATATGCATAGGGATTTTACTTATGTTGATGATATTGTTGAGGGCATAATAGGGGCACTGTTTGCCGAAGGATTGGAAAAAAGCGAAATTTTTAATCTTGGAAATCATAAGAGTGAAGATTTATTAAAAATGATTGAAATTATCGAAGAACAGTTGGGCAAGAAAGCTGTAAAGGAAATGTTGCCAATGCAGCCTGGAGATGTTCCAGATTCATTCGCTGAAATAACAAAAGCCAGAAATAAGCTCGGCTACAGTCCTAAAACTTCAATTAATATAGGTATACCGAATTTTATTAATTGGTATAAAGAAGAATCTGAATTAACAAAATTTATTTCTGATACAAGGTAGATATTTCTCGGATCATAAAAGTTATGTAGAAATTATGTTGATTTTATCATCTTTTTCATCCATTTAAGTGCGATAAGCATGGCGATACCTGTAGCTAAACCTACTAGAGCTATCCAGGCAAATCCCCTGCTGAATATGAAATTGGAGGCAGTTAGAGAGGTTTTAGCTGAAAATGCAGTAAGATCAGCAAATTTACTTCCCAAAAGTAATCCTGTACCCATTGTATACAATTGGAATGTTGCCATCATAGGTCCCTCCCATTTTACTGGAGTGTATTTTCCAATCATTGCATTTCCAATTGGATATAAAATAGCACCAGAAACAATAATAGGAAAGTACGCTAGGATTACCCACCAAATTGAAGAAAGCTGACTCGGGTTATTACGTGTAATAATAGCTAATATCCCCCAACCAATACCTATTGAAAGCATTCCGAATGTAAGTTTTCCTGGGATTGACGGATTTTTCTTCTTTCGTGCTAAATATAACCAGAAAAATGAGAAAAATGCAGTTAGTATCAGTGTATAAATTGTATTTATATCTATAGAATATGAACTGGCTGGAATAAAGTAGCCAAAAAGTTTTTTATTAATATTATTTTTGATAAAAATAATTAACGACGAAGATTCACAATAGTGCAGTCCGTTCCAGATAATTTGTACACCGCATAGAATTAATAGTACAATTAATGGATTTCGTGAACTGGATTTACTTTTAATTGTTATGTATATCCAGAAAATGGTTGCGCCTATACTACTCCATATAATAAGAGCATTGGCTACTTCGAGATTTTTTAATGAGAGATAAACTAATGGAAGCATAATAATTGAACATATAGTTAATATAAGCCAGTGTATCGTTTTACTCGTTTTCAATTCTGGTGTGAGAGTTTGAGTGGGATGAGGTTTGATATGTTTTAGACCGAATAGATAAATAGCTGTTCCTCCCAGTAATGTGAATCCTGCTATTAAGAAAGTTACAGAGTAATTGACATGAAGTATTAAAAATCCTGCAACACCGGAAATAAGAAATCCAATATTCATAATAAACGTTGAAAATGTAAAGCCGCTATCACGTCTTAGATCATTTTTTGCATAAACTCTTCCCAATACAAGCAAATATGCAGTATAAGAAAATCCTTGACCCACTGCAAAAAAAGCCAGACTCCACTTTACTGTATAGAGTGTAGGAATGCTCAACAAAGCAAAAGCTATTATTCTCAAAATCATACCTGCAAAAAGAGATTTAATATAGCCCGTTTTTTGTGCAAGGTATCCACATAAAAGTCCCACAACACCTAGCATTGCTGTACCGGCTGCAAAAATATTATAAGTATAAGTCTGATCTAATTTTAATTCACTTGTTAGGTATATAACAAAAAGTGACCACGTAAAACCGCTTCATATTGAAATAACTCCCTGACCCACGGAAAGATAGTATAGAGCCTTAGGGTGTTTATAATTTGCCAGAATTTCAGGCGAATGTGGTGACATAATTA
Source organism: Victivallales bacterium (assembly GCA_036011305.1). Lineage (GTDB taxonomy): Bacteria > Verrucomicrobiota > Lentisphaeria > Victivallales > GWF2-38-69 > DASCNA01. The sequence goes on along the minus strand of DASCNA010000165.1, from coordinate 16,020 downwards.
ATTTTCCACTAGAACTAATAATATTTATACTATTAAGTAATTCTAATATAGAAGTGAATTAATTACATCTTTATAGCTGTTGGTAAATTTGGCCTATTGAGTAAAAATCAAAGATTTTCTTCAATAAAAGTGACTGCATTTCTAAAGATTTGAACACCTTGTCCTTCTTTTGGAAGGTTTCCTGATTCTTTTTGTCTGATCCAGTTTGGATGATTATATGGAGACAAAAATGCTTCAGGATGAGGCATTAAACCAAATATTCTGCCAGTAGTATTGCAGATACCTGCTATATTGTTTATTGATCCATTTGGATTATATGGAAATTCTCCTGTAGGAACAAAATTATTATCAGCGTAACGCAAGGCAACCAAATTATTGTTTTCAATAAAGTTTATTGTTTCTTCATTTGCAACAAATTTGCCTTCACCGTGCCTAATAGGAACTTCTAAATTCTTAATGCCTTTTGTAAATACACACGGACATTTTTCTTCTACTTTTAAGTTAACCCAGTCATCCCTAAATACACCGCTGTCATTCCAGTCAAGAGCTATAGATTGCTTAGGCAGTTGTGTCCCTTTGAAATCAGGAAGTATTCCTAATCTGGTTAGTGTCTGAAATCCATTGCATATACCAATTATTAGCTTTCCTTTGTTTATAAATTCAATTAGTTCTTCAGTAAGGCTGTATTTGATACGGTTGGCAAAAACTGTTCCGGCGCCAATATGGTCACCAAAAGAAAATCCTCCAATAAAGCTTAGTACATGAAAATTATTTATGGAAATTTTATTATTTAGAATGTCATTTAAGTGAACTAAACTTACTTCAGCTCCACAATAATCAAAAGCTGCTTTAGTTTCTTTTTCACAGTTGAGTCCAAATCCGGTAATTATTAATGCTTTTGCTTTCATAATATATTCTATGCCATTTAAATAATTAATTTGTTGAGCTTTGAGTAATATACATGCAGAAAACAGATTAAGTAAATAATAAATTAATTTTAAATTCTATATATTTTATATTTTGGGATATTACTATTAATTGTTTAATCTATACAGCAAACCAGAATGCCTTAATGCAGTTTGATAATTGTTTATAGCTATCTGTAAAGCTTTTTTCGAGCCGACAATTATTAATAGTTTTTTTGCCCTCGTTATGGCTGTATATAACAAATTACGCTTAAGCATAATATAGTGCGAAGTTAAAAATGGAATAATTACTACCGGGAATTCACTTCCCTGTGATTTATGAATTGTAATTGCATAGGCAAGTGTCAGTTGATCTGATTCAAAAAATTCATACTCGATAATATTTGAGTCAAAGTTTACATGAATTTTTTTGTTTTCTATACTTATTTCAGAAATGTAACCAATGTCTCCATTAAAAATATTTTTATCATAATTATTCGCTATCTGCATAACTTTATCACCGACTTTAAAAAATTTGTTTGAACAGTTTACTGTTTCAATTTTCAAATTATTTAAGGCTGATTGAAGTTTTTCATTAAGAGATGTCGTCCCGCAAATGCCTTTAATCATCGGTGTTAAGATTTGAATATCTCTGAATGGATTAAATCTGAAACGATTAGGTATTCTTTCCACAATCATTTTTAAAATTAATTTTGATACTTTTTCTGGATCATCCTGTTCTATCCAGTAAAAATCTCGGTATTTATCTCTCTTATCATTATTCAAATTTATCATTTGTCCTCTGTTCACAGAGTGTGCAGTAGGTATGATTTGACTATTTGAGTTCTGGCGATAGATATTGGTTAAGTGAGTAACAGGGCAGATGTTGGATTTAATAATATCACTTAAAACATTACCTGGTCCAACAGAGGGCAGTTGATCTACGTCGCCTACAAGAATTACAGTTGTACCGTTTTTTACCGCTTTAAACAGACTGTATGCTAGATTAAGATCCAGCATAGATACTTCATCAACAACAAGAAGATCTATTTCTAGTTTATTTTTATGATTATGAACAAATGTTTTATTAATAGGATCCCACTTGAGCAAACGGTGAATTGTTGATGCAGCAAAATTTGTAGATTCATGAATGCGTTTAGCAGCTCTTCCTGTTGGAGCTGCTATAGCAATTTTTAATTTAAGTTCTAGAGATCTACGTATAATTTCCCCAATTATTGTCGTTTTTCCAACGCCTGGGCCACCGGTAATAATTGATAATGCCTGCACAGAGCATTTGTCTATAGCATCAAGCTGTTCCTTATTAAATTTAATTTTATTTCCTGATTTACACTTGAGTTTGGATATAAATTGTCCTTTATGTCCAGATACTGCAGATAAATGTTTAATGATCTGACTTAAAACTACTTCTGAAATATACAATTGTCGATCATATATAAATTCTTCATTCACATCATTGGAAATTATACTTTCTGTGCTAATCAATTCTTTCCCCTTGGCCAGTTGGATGCTGTTCTTGCTGCTAGCCAAATCAATATCCAGCAATTCAGCATTATATGAAATAAAATTATTAAGTGGATAGCATACGTGACCTGACTGTGCCAGCTGGTTTAAACTGTACTTTACACCTGCAATAAGACGTTTATCATCATTATGATTTATCCCTATATTTTCGGCAATCATATCTGCTTTTGAAAAACCAATACCACTAATTTTATCAGCAAGTAAATACGGATTATTTTTAACAATATTTAAAGAATGATCACCAAGGATTTTATATATTTTTTGATAGTAGGTTAAGCTAATTCCAATACTTTGAAAGTATATCATTATTTCTCTTTTAGCTGCCTGTTCTTTCCATGACGTTCGAATTGATTCAACCGTTTTCTTGCCGAGTCCTGGGATTTGAAGCAGTCTTGCCGAGTAATTGTTAAGTATATTCAGGGTATCTTCATGAAAATGTGAAACGATCAGTTTAGCACGTTTTGAACCGATTCCTGGGATTAATCCTGATGCAAGGTATTTTTCAATTCCTGAAGCTGTTGCTGGTAAGGTGAATTGAAAATTTATAACTTTGAATTGGGGTCCGTAATCTGGATGTTCTTCCCAGTTTCCTTTTGCTCTGATACCCTGACCTTCAAAAGCTCCTCCAAGCGGCCCTGTGAGTGTTTGAGATTTATTATTGCCATCTCTGATTTTGATTACTGAATAAGTTTCATCATCATTGACATACAATATCTTGTATATTTCTCCTGAAATTTCTTCCTTTTCTAGTTTAGAGTCCGTTGAATTATCCATAAATCAGATTTTGAGTATATATAAAAAATATCATTCCTAAGAATGATATTATATAATAAGTAAATTTTAAATAAAACCTAATATTATTTTGATGTTTTATTATTGTAGAGTTTTGACCTCTTCATTAGATAAGAAACATCTTTGCTGTCAACTGATCAATGATGAGAGAATACTCTTTCGGGTGCATGAACAAGTGCTACACCAAGTTCATTGGCTCTTTTTATTACTGTAGCATCTTTTAGTGAACCGGCAGGTGATATTATTGCTTTTACTCCTGCCTTGGCTGCTACTTCAACTGCATCTGGAAACGGGAAGAAACCATCACTTGACATTACTGAGTTCTCAATTGTCTCTTTACCTTCATATTTTTGTTCATATTTCCAAATAGCTTGCTCCACAGCTCCGACTCTATCCTGCTCGCCTGTTCCGACGGCTAGGGTTTGTCCGTTTTTCATTATAACCACTCCGTTAGAACGGACATTAAGATTGATATACCATGCGGCAAGAAGATCTTCCAGTTCACCTTTTGTTGTGCAGATTTCTGAAGATTGCTGTCCTACAGCTTTGTTTTCGGCAGTCGCAGGAGATAAATCTTCTATTCCTTTAATATTTGTTAATAACGGTTCTGCTATAATCAGAGAACCGTCGGCCAGTACTTTAATTGTCTGGTTTGATTTGTTTGAATCACCAACATATTTTGGAAGTTTATTTAAATCACCGCATTTCAGTATTCGAATATGTTTATTGAGCTTAAATCTTTCAGAATCATTAAATATTGCCAAAGCTTCATCTGTTATAGAAGGAGCGACAACGCATTCAACAAAATTACTCATTATTTCTTCTGCAGTTTCTGAATCCACTTCAACATTAAATGCTACTGCACTTCCAAATGCTGCACGAGGGTCACAATCTCTTGCTTTTATATATACATCTTTTAAGGAATCATTGTTTCTGGAAACTGCTGCTCCGCTTGGATTGACATGTTTCATTACAGCACACGACGGGATATTAAAAAATTTAACTATATTTAATGCATAGGAAATATCTTCAAGATTTGTTTGTGACAGTCCGCTTTTGCCTGTTTTTAAAATCTCCATATCACCAATCGGAGAATGAACAGAAACTGGTTTATAATATGCTGCGGGCTGGTGAGGGTTTGTCCCGTATCTTAGATCTTCTACTTTTTGGTAACTGACACCATTAATTTCTATTGAATCATCAAATGAACCGACATTTTTGCTCAAATAACTTTTTCTTGATATAGTTTTGTTTTCTGGCATTTTCATATATCTCCAAATTGATTGACAAATCACTTGCTTTTTATAATTTACGACATAATCAGCAAATTAAAAATTAATATAAAATAACATTAAGTAAAATTCGGTTATTTATTATTTATCAATTATGTAGAATTGCAGAATAGCGGTAAATCCAGGAAACCTATAGAGTGATTTAAATTATGCTACTATAATGGTTTCGAATATGAAAATTAAAGAAGTCAAACTGGGATCAGATGTACAAAAAATCTGCTGATGGTAATTATTATATAAAGGTTCTTGTCAAGAAATTCATAGAAGCCAGTAGAGCAATATCCTCCGAAAATTCAAAGAATAGAATATTAGTACCATATCAAAGCTAAAGAATACAAATAAAACTGAATATTTGAAGTACTATTAATATATATATATCGAATCGGTCGAAAATAGAGAAAATATGTTTATATTTATTAGAAACTAGTGTTAGGTTTTAAGAGTTAAATTTTAATTTTTATAATTTGACCTAGATTATATGAAATGATAAGTTCTTGACACACAAATGATGTTTCAGGAATTCCGAATATAATACTTAAAACCTAAAACTTAATACTTAAAACTAATCTATGCTAAAAGGAAAATTTATTACTTTTGAAGGGCCAGACGGCTCAGGTAAAACTACTCAGATTAAATTGCTTCACGATTTGTTAAAAAAAAATGGATATAACTGTGTGTGTACAAGAGAGCCCGGGGGAACAAAAGTCGGAGAAAAATTAAGAGATATTTTAAAGGATACGTCTTTAAATAGTAAGTTATCTGTTCAAACAGAAGCATTGCTGCTTCAAACAGCAAGAGCACAGCATGTGTATGAGGTTATCACGCCTGCTTTAAAGGAAGGTAAGTTTGTTTTGTGTGACAGATATGCAGATTCTTCTACTGCATACCAGGGAATTGGAAGAGGCCTTGGTAAAAGTGTTATTGAATATTTAAATAACTTTTCAACTTCCGGTCTTATCCCTGACTTGACTTTTCTTCTTGATCTTCCGCCTACAAAGGGACTAAAAAGGGCAGATGATAGAGAAAATGGTGAAGCAAAAGATAGATGGGAAGAACAGCAAATTGGTTTTCATGAGAAAATTAGGAGAGCTTTTTTAACTATGGCAGAAGAGAATAAAAAACGTTACAGAGTAGTATCAGCTTCTGATGAAATAGGAAAAATACATTCAAATATTGTATCAATTATACAGAGCGAATATGGAATCTTTAAATAACAGTTTTTCTGAAAATTTATCTGCTGTATTAAATGCAAAAAAAATAAATAGATTAGCTCATGCTTATCTGGTTTATGGCGATAATAATGATGTAAGAAATAAATTTGCTACTGGGTTGGCAAAGACTATCTTGTGTGACAATACAACTGATTCAATTCCCTATTGTGATGAGTGTGCTGTCTGTAGGAAAGTTGACAATGAAGTTTATCCTGATATGTATACAATCACTCCTGTTTCGAAATCAAGAAAAATAGTCATTGGTGATAATGAGGACGATCCTGATACAATGCGATGGTTTCAGTCAAAGTTTTTTCTGTCCCCTTTAAATCCAAATGGTAGAAAAGTTGGGGTAATATATGATGCTGATAGGATGATGGTTCAGGCTCAAAATGCATTTTTAAAAACTTTAGAGGAACCACCAAAGAATAGTTATTTTATTTTAGTTACAGAAAATCCCAATGCACTGCTGCATACTGTCATCTCAAGATGTCAGTCAATTTCACTTATATCTAACCAATGTAGTTATGAATTGGATTTATGTGAGAATCTTTTTGAACTTCTTAAGCAGATAGTTTTGTGTAAACAGAAAACTATTACTAAAGCTTATGAATACTCTGAAGTTTTGTGTGAATTATTTTCAGGTATTTATAAAAATGCTGAATCACAGATAGCTTTGAAATGGGGAGATAAATATATAACATTAGGTGAGCAGAACCCCCGTCTGAAGAAAGCATTAACTCAGAAATTTGATGCTGAAGTTTCATCAAACTATATAAAGAACAAAGATAGGTTTATAAACGGAATATATGTCTGGTTTGCTGAATTATATCAAATGAATTTAGGGGTCAAACATAATGAGCTCAGTAACCCTGAAATTATATCGGCTGAAATGGAAAACTGTAGTGAGATAATCGGTGATAAAACTTTGCAGTATCTTAAAAAAGTTGAAAATTTCACACAGATAATGAAATTGAATGTCAGAGAAGAGTTGGCTATTTACGAGTTGGTTTTAAATTTGATAAAGAAATAAAATTATTAAGGATGATGCTTTTATGATTCAGTTAAATGAGTTGGTAGAATATTTAGATAATTTACTTGAAATAGATTTAATAGCGAAAGATCACTCAAATAATGGACTTCAGGTACAGGGTAATTCTGAAGTTAAAAAAATTATTTTTGGTGTTGATGCATCAATAGAGATGATTGAAATTGCTGAAAAGTTAAATGCAGATTTTATTTTTGTTCATCATGGAATAAGTTGGGGATCAAATCTAAAATATATATCGGGGAATAACTACTCAAGAATTAATCCATTAATAAAAAATGATATTTCTCTATATGGAGCTCACTTGCCGTTAGATGCTCATCCTGTAATAGGGCATAATGCCAAACTGGCTGACCTGATGGGATTAAATGATAAAGAAATGTTCTGTCAATATGGGAACACGGAAATTGGAGTAAAAGGAACTCTGCAAGAACCTGTTTCTGTTTCTGAATTAAATAAATATCTTGACTCAAAGTTAGGCTTAATGATTAAAAATAATTGTTCTAATGTATATTCAAAAACTGTATCTGAACATAATTATATCATGGATAATTCTGAGAAGGGGCTTATTCAGAAAATTGGAATTATTTCAGGAGGTGCAGGTTCAGATGGAGTATTAGGCGCAATCGATGCCGGTTTAGACTGTTTAATAACGGGCGAGTTTGGCCATTCAACCTATTACACTGCAAAAGAGAATGGATTATCTATAATTGCTCCAGGCCACTATAAAACTGAAGTACCAGGAATAATTGCTGTGATGGAGAAAATAAATGCAGAGTTGAATATTGAAACTGAATTTGTTAACATCCCAACTGGTTTATAATAAAAAAGCCATTCAAGTTAATGAATGGCTTAAATATATAATATAAAATTAATAACGACGTTTTGGAGGAGATTTTTTTAATCTTCTTTTAGTTTCACTAGGTTTTTCATAGTGTCTTCTGTTACGAATTTCTTTCAGTGTACCTTCTTTGTCAAGCTTTTTTTTAAGTCTTCTTAAAGCTCTGTCAACAGGCTCTCCTCTTCTTAATTTTACTTCTGTCATGTTTTTTGTTTAACTCCAAATGATTATAAAAAATTAGTCTTTAGCAAAACCGGCTTCATCAAAAAGCATACTTTTCAGCCTATGAAGTGCCTGGTTTTGAATTTGTCTTACACGCTCTCTTGTTCTGCCAATTTCCTGACTTACCTCTTCAAGTGTCCTTGGTTTTTCACCATCTAAACCAAAACGCATTTTGAGAATTTTTTTCTCACGTTCATCTAGACTGAAAATAAGGTGTTTTAGCCTAGCAACTGATTCTTGATCACCAAGTATTCTTTCAGGTGTCTGTGCAGCATGATCAGGAATGATATCCTGAAATTCGCCATCTTCACCCTGCTGTATTGGGTCATGTAAAGAAAAAGTTCTAAGGTCAGCAAGTCTCAATCCTGAAACTGTTCTTTTACTGAATTCTAATCTTTCTGCAATTTCTGCATCGGTAGGCTCACGCCCGAATTCTTCAGTAAGTTTTAATCTCATGGATTTAATCTTATTGATTTTTCCGGCAGATTGAACAGGAATACGGATTGTTCTACTTTGATTGGCTAAAGCTCTGCGCATTGACTGCTTAATCCACCAGGCCGCATATGAACTGAATTTAGCTCCTTTAGCAGGGTCAAATTTTTCAACAGCTCTCATTAAACCGATATTACCTTCAGAAATCAAATCTAATAAAGGTAATCCTAACCCTTTAAAGTCATGGGCTATTTTAACAACTAGTCTTAAATTAGCTTTAATGAGAATAGCACGAGCTCTTTCTTTTGCATTCGGATCATCTCCGTGAATATCCGCTGCAAGCTCTATTTCTTCTTCTTTTGTTACGAGTGATATCTTACCTATGTCCTGCATATATACTTTCATGGTATCATTTTTACCCATTAACTGCAGGTCAGGTTTATCCATAAGTCTTTCTTTTTTTCTTCTACTCGCTTCTTTGTCTGTTGGTAAGTCTATCACCTCCTGTTGTGCTAATTTTTTTCTTCCTCTTTTCTTAGGAATAGCATCGTCCGAATTTAGGATATTATCATCAAAAACCTTAGGCTTATTCTTGCTGCCGGGTTTTCTCCCTCTCCTAGATCTCTTAGGCTCTTCGCTACTAACTTCATGTACGGAGTGCTCTTCCATAAATTGTCTAATTTCTCCAAATTAATTTCAAATTTTATTTGCTGTATATTTAATAATACCCTTCGTAGCGTATAAAATATAAATAGTTCTAAGCATAAGAACATATTATACTTTAATCATTTGGTTCTAAACATTATATTATAACTAAATATTAATGTCGATATTAAATATACATAAAATGCGAAATATAGAGATTTTTATAGAAAAATCAAGTGGTAATGGCAAAACAAAATACAAAATTATTCTTAAATAATTATTTTGCAGATAACAAAACCATTGACAAAGTGGTAATAAATGCAGATTCTGATGCACTGGGACCTTTATGTTTAAAAAATATAATTGCTTCAGTATCAAATGCTTTAGTGTTAACATCTTCTTTGAATTCGACTGAAAAAGTTTATGCAAGCATTAATGAATGGAAAAATATTCTTGATTTTAATATTCCTGTTTCTGTATTGCATGAAATTGGTAATAATAAAGAGTTTATTCCTGAAAATGAAGCAAAAAGATCAAGAACTTTTTATGAAGCGGGTTCTCCTGAAAAAAGATGTTTTATCTCAAGTGTAAATGCCTGCTTAACTCCATCAGCTTCTCCAAGCAAATTCATAAACAGTTACCTGGAATTAAAAGTAGGAGAATCATATGAGATAGATAAACTTGCAGCTAAATTAATTGATTTAGATTATGATAATGAATATCAGGTGGGAGATTACTGCGAATTTGCCCTAAGAGGAGGGATTGTAGATATCTATTCGCCTCTGGAAGACTATCCTGTAAGAATTGAGTTTTGGGGAGATGAAATTGATAATATGCGTCTATTCTCACCTCAGTCTCAGAAATCTGTAAAATCAGTAAATAGCTACAGAGTTGTACCTAGATCTTCAGCTTGTGAAGAAGATGCTAAGTATACTTTCTTGAATTATTTTAAAGAAACACCTCATATAATTATTATTTATCCTGATGAGTGTGAAGATTATCTGGATGATGATAAGGTTGATATCTATCAGGGAAAATTATCTGAATTCAAGCATACTGATGATAAATTCACTATAATATATAAAAATTCTGAAAATAGTAAAATAACTGGAGAAGCAGTAAACTCAGATATCTCTGCAATTCCAGTAGATATTATGGGTGATTTTAATTCTGAAACAGAAAGTATCGGTCATGAACTGTATAATCAGATAATACAGAACCAAATACATTTTTGGCTGGATAATAATTATGATATTTCAATTTTTATTAATACAGAAATAACTGAAAACCGTCTTAAAGAATGGGCGGGGGAAAGCGAATTTAATATCAGTGATTTCACTTTTTCTATAGGACAATTAACTAAAGGTGTTATTTTTTCCAAGCATAAAAAAGTTTTTCTTTCGTACAAAGAAATATTTTTTGCCCCGCACAAGCGTAGTCCTTATAAATCTTTGCTGCCTATCAGACAAAAAGAAACATTTACTCGCTCCTCGTATGCAGATATTGATGTAGGTTCTCATGTTGTTCATATTAGTCACGGCATCGGTATTTATCATGGAATTAAAGAAATAAACGTTTCCGGAAGTTATAGAGAAGTAATGGAAATTGAGTTTGATGAAGATGTAAAACTTTATGTTCCTATTTGGCAGGCAAGCCTAATTACAAGATATATTGGAACAAAAAAAAATATACCAAAATTAAGTAAAATTGGTGAGATGAGATGGGCCAGGTTAAAAAATGCTGCGTTAAGGGCTGCAAAGACATTGGCTGCTGAAATGCTGAGAATTCAGGCGATGAGATATTCTTGTGATGGATATAAATTCCCTGGAGATGATGAAGAACAGCTTAATTTTGAAATGGCATTTCCCTTCGTTGAAACTGATGATCAGATAAAAGCTTCCCGAGATATTAAAAATGATCTTATGATGTCTAAGCCTATGGATAGGTTGGTTTGCGGTGATGTAGGATACGGGAAAACCGAGGTGGCCATGAGGGGCATTTTTAAAGTGGTAATGACCGGTAAACAGGTTGCTGTGTTAGCGCCAACAACAATTTTAGCTCAACAGCATTATTATACATTTCTCGAAAGATTTGCTGAATATCCAGTCATTATAGAAATGATAAGTAGATTTAGGAGCAAATCAGAGCAGAAAAAAATTATTGATGATCTCAAAGAGGGCAAAATTGATATTGTTATTGGGACACACAGATTAGCACAAAGTGATGTTGATTTTAAATCTTTAGGTTTAGTTGTAATTGATGAAGAACAGCGTTTTGGTGTGACGCATAAAGAAATATTCAAAAAAATAAGATCTACTGTAGATGTTTTGACAATGACAGCAACTCCAATACCCAGAACACTGTATCTGGCAATGTCAGGTATAAGAGATTTAAGTACAATAATGACTGCACCTAATAATAGATTGCCGGTACAGACTATGCTTTGTCTATTTGACTTTAACGTAATAAAAAAAGCAATATTGAATGAGGTAAAAAGAGGTGGGCAGGTATTTTATCTTTACAATAGGGTCAAAACTATTGATCGCAGATGCAAAGAACTTCAGGAATTAATACCTGAAGTGAAATTTGCAGTTGCACATGGTCAAATGCACGAAAAAGAATTAGAAGAAATCATGTCTTTGTTTATTGACGGTAAAATCGATGTGCTTATTTGCACCACTATCATTGAATCTGGTGTAGATATTCCTAACGCAAATACAATAATAATAGAGAGAGCAGATAGATTTGGATTAGCTGAGTTGTATCAACTGAGAGGTAGAGTAGGGAGATGGTCCAGGCAGGCATATGCTTATTTACTAATTCCTGAATCGAATATTATGTCATCAACTGCAAGAGAGAGGTTAGGGGCAATTAGAAAATATACTCAGTTAGGAGCAGGTTTTAAATTAGCATTGAGAGATCTTGAAATAAGAGGATCAGGCAATATCTTAGGAACACAGCAAAGCGGACACATTAATGCTGTCGGTTTTGGTTTATATTGCCAATTATTAAAATCTTCAATTTCGTTATTGAAAGGGAAGAAAGATATTTGTATGTCTGAAGTGGATCTGTTCTTTGATTTTATCGATTTTGGTAAAAGTTCAGTTAAAAATAAACTTAATGCTTATTTATCATCTGAATATATAACATCTGAGAGATTAAGGCTTGAGTTTTATAGGAAATTTTCTTTTGTCAGTTCATATCAGGAAATAGAAGATTTAACAGAAGAAATCGTAGATAGATTTGGAAAATTGCCGTCAGAGGCTACACTTTACATCGAAATAATGAAGCTGAGATTGACTGTGAGTTTAGGAGGATACTCTTCGTTAAGTGTAAAAGATGGACATATTTTTATCGTGAATGAAAAAGGCAGTGAGCTATTGGTAAATGGAAAAATACCTAAAATAAAAAATAAGACTGCTGAGCAGAAATTAACTGAGTTATCTGATATTATATATAGATATATGTAAAATGAAAAAACGAGATATTGTAAAATTAAAACTTTTATTATTTCAGTCACTGATAGTAGGGATTGGAGGCATACTTGGAGCTATCTCCAGATATCTTCTTGAATGGTTGGTGAAAATGATTACAGGTGCTGTCCTGTTTCCTTTTGGAACTTTAACTGTCAATATGCTGGGATGTCTGCTTATTGGTATGATGTTTGCCTTAATTGATGGTTATAGTTCAGTAGGCCCGAGGGTAAGACTGTTTTTTATTACAGGATACCTTGGAGCTTTAACAACATTTTCATCTTTTGGACTTGATACGTTCAAGCTTATGATCAGTGATCATTTTACAGTTGCTGTTTTTAATATTTTAATACAGATAGTTGTTGGATTGTTTGCTGTTTGGCTGGGATATGTTGTTATTAGATTAATAGGCAGGATAATTAGAGTATGAATTCTGCTTTAATAAATATATAGAGGTTAATATGTTACAGCAGTGTCTTTTTGTCGGAATCGGAGGTTTTTTTGGAGCAATTTCCCGATACCTTATTTCGACGAAAGTTCAGGTTATTTCAAAAAGTACAGTATTTCCGTATGGAACTCTAGCTGTTAATTTTCTGGGTTGTTTAATTATTGGATTTTTATCGGGGATTGTTTTAAGTTCAAACTGGCTGAGCTTAAGTATGCAGAATTTACTGATAACCGGTTTCCTGGGAGCGTTAACGACTTTTTCTACTTTTGGTTTTGAGACCTATACACTAATTAGAAACAGAGCCGTTAAACTGGCAGTGGTAAATATTTTTCTGCAACTTGTTGTTGGTATTTCGCTGTTGTATTTTGGATTTTATGTTGCATGTATTTTGTTTTAGCTGTTTAATTTTATGAATTTATTTACTAATTGCTCAAAAGGAAAAGTTATATGAAAGAACATCACTATAAACTGTTGAGAATCTTTATAAACGAAAAAGATCGTTATGAAAAACATTCATTAAGTGATTGGATCATTAATAAAGCTTTAGAGGATGATATAGCATCAGCAACAGTATTTAGAGGTTTGGAAGGATTTGGCGGGGGGAGAAAGATCCATACTTCAAGAATTTTAGCCTTGTCAATAGATCTTCCTCTTGTAGTGGAAATTATAGATAGAGAAGAAAAAATCAAAAAGTTATTGGATGATATTGAGCCTGCTATATCACATGGAGTATCTACTATTGAAGATGTAATTGTAAAATTCTATGGTAAAAGAAAAGATTAAACATATTAATAATAATCCAGTTAAAATAATATAATTAATATCGAAAGAAACTTTAATGATTAATCTGCGTAAAATGGGTGAAGCAATAGAAAAATATGCTGTTGATGTAATGGATGAGCGTAATTATTCTCATTTTGGCATGTTTATGCGGGGATTATTTTTTGCCGTATCAAGGGTATATAGGAATATTGTCCAACTTAGACACTGGCTATATGATAAAGGTATATATAGAAGAACACCATTAGGTTGTCTGGTTGTAAGTGTAGGTAATTTGACTTGTGGTGGAACGGGTAAAACTCCTGTTGTTGAAGTTTTTGCAAGAACTCTCTCTAAAAATGGGCGAAAAGTTGCGATCTTGAGTAGAGGATATAAAAGTAAAGATAGAACTTTTGTAGAAAAAATAAAAGCCTTTAACAAGTCGAAGAGAAATGAAGTCCCTCCTAGAATTGTTTCTGATGGCGAAAATCTTTTACTGAATTCATCGACAGCTGGAGATGAACCTTATATGCTTGCATCCAATCTTGAAAATGTAATTGTTTTAGTGGATAAGGATAGAGTTAAATCCGGTAAATTTGCTATTCATGAATATGAAGTTGATATATTGATTTTGGACGATGGATTTCAATATCTTGATTTGAAACCCCATATTAATATTGTCCTAGTCGATTCAACAAATCCATTTCATAATCATCATGTATTACCAAGAGGACTACTTAGAGAGCCTATAAAAAATATAAGAAGGGCTGATTATGTTTTTTTAACCAAATCAAATGGTGGAAATCATATTAGGCATATAAAAAGATTTATAGAACATCATAATAGAAATGCTGAGATTATTGAGTGTTGTCATAAACCTAAATATTTGGAGAAAGTTTTTAAACGCGGAGAAAGAAAACCGCTTGAAAGTCTGAAAGGTAAAAAAATTGCTGCATTGAGCGGAATTGCGGTTCCGGAAAGTTTTGAAAAATTTTTAAGAGATTATGGTGCAATTATAGTTTACAGTAAGAGTTTTGCTGATCATCATAACTATAATCAGCAGGAAATAATTGATTTTATGAATTCTGCTAAAAGACATGATGCAGAAATGATATTAACTACAGAAAAAGATGCTGTTAGAATGCCTCTTCTTAACCGCAGAGATGTTCCTTTTTATTTTCTTCGTGTAGAAATTGATATTTTGAGTGGATTAGAAAACTTTGATCAGTGCATTTCCAGAATCTGCTTTAGCTAGTGTTTAATCAATGAATCTATCAGGTAAAGATAATATATTAAAAGTTAAAAACCTATCCGTAATTTTTAAAGACAACAATAATGTTGCAGTTAATGATGTATCATTTGCTTTGAAAAAAGGTGAAGTTCTGGCAATAGTCGGAGAAAGCGGCTGCGGAAAAAGTGTTACTTGTTTATCCCTTGTCAAGTTAATTGATCAAAATTCTATTTCTGAACTAAGCGGTGAAGTTTTAATTAAAATAGATAATAATAATTTTATAGATACGTTAGTTGCTACTAAAAAAGAATTAAGAGATGTAAGAAATTCAAAGGTTAGTTATATTTTTCAGGAAGCCGCTACATCATTAAATCCTGTTTTTAAAATTGGAGATCAGATTGCAGAGGCTCTAAAAATTACCAATAAAAATCATTCTATAATCGAAGAAGAAGTTATTAGATTATTAAATATAGTTAAAATCCCTGAACCTGACAAAAAAATCTATTGCTACCCACATGAGCTTAGCGGAGGAATGCAGCAAAGAGTTATGATCGCAATGGCTCTAGCAAGTAAGCCTGATATTTTAGTTGCAGATGAACCTACCACTGCTTTAGATGTCACTATCCAATCTCAAATAATAAATTTATTGAAAGATATTAAAAAAAATCATAATATGTCTATTTTGATAGTTACGCATAATTTAGGCTTGGTTGTTGATTTTGCCGATAGAGTTCTAGTAATGTATGCAGGGGAAATTGTGGAAAATGCTTCTGTAGTTGAATTATTTAATAACCCTTTACATCCTTATACAAAATCTCTGCTTAATGCTGTGCCCAGATTAGGAAGAGGGAAGGTTGCATTGAAAACTATTCCTGGAGTAGTTCCTTCAATCCTAATAAAGGAAAATAAATGTAGTTTTAGAAAGAGATGTGAGCTGTATAATACAATAAATATAGCAAATAGGTTAAAATGTAACAGCCGTAAGCCTTCATTGAATGAAAATTCTGAAGAACATTATGTCCGATGCCATTTTGCTTAGGATTTATTTTTTTCTTAAAAAAGATTTATTTTAATTTGACAAGAGTATATATGGTGTTACTTTAAAATTCTGTGTTCGGGAACCACAAGATGTACTGCATTGTATATAGCAGTATAGCTTCAGTTTTTGGATACTGATTT
>DASCNA010000164.1:0-8624 GCA_036011305.1 Victivallales bacterium | reverse complement strand
TTAAAAACAGTATATCGCTTGTTGAAGGTAATAATGGTTTTGATTTTTCTAAAAAAACACTGGAGCATCATTATATTCATCAGTTAGACCATATGTTGAACACTAAAAATAGCTATTCAACAGATGAAATAAGAATTTTAGCAGAACTCAAAAGAGTTAATTTGGACTATAGTAAGACAAACAACGACCTGAATGCGAAACTTACATCTTTTAGCGAGATTTTGAATAATACACCCATTTATATATACGTTAAAGATAATAAATTCAAATATCTCTATGTTAATGATGTATTTGTTCTGTTGACAAATATTTATTCAAGGGAGGATATTATAGGATCTACATCCTCAGAAATCTTTGGTATACGAGAAGTTAAGGAATTAATTTCAATAGAAAAGGAAATCCTATTTTCTAAACAAAATATTTATGATAGAAGAATCTTTATACCTGGTTCCAACAAAAAAAGAATTGGGCTTATGAATGCTTCGCCTATTATAAATAAAAATAATGAAATTGAAAAGATAGTATGTGTCATTAAAGATGTTACAGAAACCGAACTTTTCCTGAATCAATATTTTATGTTTATCAATGCTGTGAACGAGTCAGAAGAATATTTTTTCATTAAAGATATTGATACCCCTAAATTTGAATATATCAGCAAAGGAGTAGAACTTTTTACAGGGATAAAAGCTGAATATTTTCACAAAGATGTTAATTTATGGGACAGTTTAATTCACCCTGAGGACTATATCTCCATAGGAGGAAGTGATCGCCACAAAAATGAGGATTTTAATTACAAAAAAGTTATATTCAGGATCAAACATACTTCTGAAGTATATAAATGGGTTGATTGTAAAATTTTTAAAAGATTTGATGACTATTCAAAAAAATATTATATATATGGCCTGATCACCGATATAACTCAAGAAATGAAAAATAGGCAACTGGAAAAACTTCTCGAAATATATGTAGAAAACTCACCTATAGGCATAATAATTTTTGATTACGAAAGCTTCAATTGTTTATATACCAATACAACAGTAATAGATATATTAGGTTACTCAAAAGATGAATTCAATAATATCGGTATAAACTCTATAATTGATAAAATAGTACACCATGAAGATAAAATTATATTTACCGAACAGTTTATTAATAGTGATAATAAATCGTTAATCGTTAGAGTTATTGATAAAAATAAACAGATCAGGAAAATAAATATAAATAGAAAATTTATCACATATCAGGGGAAAAAATGCAGACTGGGAACTATAACAGAAATCTCATCATAAAAATTTAAGCTAATTTTAAACACCTTATTGTTTTATTACTCGTATATTAATATCCATGATATCATCTACATAGTTAACTTATCTCTGTTCCTTCAAATATGAGTTTAATGATACATTAAAAAATGTGTAGAGACAACAGTTGTAAATTAATAATAATATCAGTATTATATCAATTAAATCCAAGGCCCAAAATAACATTGTTATTTTGTATAATGGATTGTAATATATCAGAAAAATAGAGAACAAAAATGCAATAATTAATTTTTTATCTATTAATGAACCAATAATAATAACACATAAAGAGAAAAACACTAAGCTATGTAAATGACCATAGTGACTATCAGCGAAGTAAATAATTAAACCACTTATTAAAGCGATAGCACATATGGTTGAAATTGTAAGTATTATTAATCTAATAATTTTCATAATAAGTTAACACAGTAATATTTATATAATAATTAATACAGTCCCATCAAAGTACCTTCAAATATCATTTTTCTTAATAAAACTATAATTAATATGCATCCAATAAAATCTGATATAATCCACATGTTTAATGACAATTGCAGTATATAAAATGGATTATCAACAATTAGATAATAAACAAGAAAAAGAATTCCATATCCAAATATATTGTTCTTATAACGATCTTTGAGATTACGTATAAAACCTATAAAACTAAAATAAAGTAAACCAATTATACTTATAAATGAAGCAAATACTATATAAGTAAAGATGTTCATAAATTTTAAGTAATGCTGAATATAATATTCTTTAATTATACCTAAAGCGACAGAGAAATGGATCATAATATCTACAACACATGCAAACAAACAGATTAATATTAAAATCAGTATTATGATTGCTTCTATTTTCGAAAACTTTTTCATTTTACACCTCCTGAGTCAACTTGCTTCCAGTTAACCATCAATTTTCAAGTTGATATCTTGTTAATATCTGCCCGTATTAACTCATATACTCGCCATAAACACTTAAAACGAATAACAAACATCTTGCATATGTCGCAAATAAGTAGGTTCCTATATTCTTTCAAGACATTGTCTTATTTTGCCATGATTTGGGAGCTTGTTTCAGTTACAGGTAATTAATATAATCAATAACTAGTGATGCCGGCAGTGGTTTATATTATTTATAATCATTGACAAAGTTCTTTGCTTGTATCATAAACCATGTGATAAATACCTATTTAAAAATATTAGAATTAATATATTCATTCTATATTTGATAATCATATCACAGAAAGCTAGTTTACTACTTAATCATCAAAAATAGAGGTTTGTATATTATGCATTATTATTCAACTTTTGAAATAGCATCCATTGTAGTGGTTACCATAATAATCGTGATTCTCAAAATCTGCTTTTTATTAAGTCTTTATAAATCATTACAATTGGCTGGACATAAAAACAGAAGAATGACTCCCGGATTAGTCTGGCTCAACCTCATACCTGTTTTTAATTTATTCTGGTTATTTTATACTTGTGCTAAAGTTGCTGAGGCTATTAAAAATAAACTGGATAAAAAAGGAAGAGATGGAGCATGGAAAGTAGGTTTGGCTTACTGTATTCTTATATGGCTTTCCTTTATTCCCTATATTGGTATTTTTTTCACAGTTTTATGTATAATTATGTGGCTATTCTACTGGACTAAAATTGCGGCTTACAATAAACTGATGATATCAGAAGAAATATAAAAAAATAGCTATCGGATATTACTGAAATATCCGACTATTATGTTACTAGAGAATGAGTATAAAAATATCAAATAAAATATCTATACAGGAAGATGAAATAGAGATAAAAGCAATTAAATCTCAGGGTTCCGGCGGTCAAAATGTAAATAAAGTTTCTACTGCAATTCATATATTTTTTGATATCAAGAGATCTTCACTCCCGAATTTTTATAAAGACAGGCTTAATAAGTTGAAGGATCATCATATTACGAATGATGGATTAATCATCATCAAAGCTCAAAAATACAGGACACAGGAATCAAATAGAAAAGATGCAATAGAGACCTTATGCAAAATAATACAAAAATCGGCTATTACCATAAAAAAAAGAAAACCGACCCGCCATACCCTGAATTCCAAAGTCAAACGTCTCGATTCTAAAACAAAACACGCTCGAAATAAATCTCTGAGAAAAAAAATAAATAAATCTAATTATTAACTATTATAGAAAAATAATTAATTCCGTGGTTCTTTAGACTTTCTTGAAGAAATAGCGACCACAAATTCTCCTTTTGGATTTTTTTCACCCATATCCTCAAGTATCTCAGTTACAGTCCCTCTGATTGTTTCTTCATGCAGCTTGGTAGCCTCTCTAACTAAAGCTACATTGCAGTCATCACCTATAATTTCTTTAATTTCTTCAAGAAGCCGTTTTACTCTTTTAGGGGACTCGTAAATAAATGCAGTCTTATCACTATTTTTTATTTCTTCCAACATTCTGCCTCTGGCACCTTTTTTTGGTGGTAGGAAACCGTAAAAAACAAATTTTTCAACTGGAAGTGCGGATACCATTGCAGCAAAGATTACAGCAGAGACTCCAGGAATAATTTCAGGTTTTATACCATTTTTCACAGCTTCTCTAATAACAAGAAAACCCGGATCGGAAATGCATGGGGAACCTGCTTCACTGATTACAGCCAGCTTTTTACCAGACAAAACCTCATTAACCAAATAATTATATGTTCTATGCTCATTCTGAACATGATGGCTGATAATTCTTTTATCCTTAATGTCATATCTATCTAATAAAATTCTGGCTTTGCGAGTATCTTCTGCTGCTATTACATCTACCTCACTTAAAACCCTAACAGCTCTATAGGTAATATCTTCGAGATTTCCAATAGGTGTTGTAACTATATATAAACTGCCTATTACATCTTTACTTTTGTTATGATTGTCCATATATTATTTTTATCCATTTACAGGTTAATTATTCAACTTACTATATAGTATATAATATGAACAGTGAAAATAAAGAACAGCAAAAACATATAGAATTTCCAATAAGGCTTGTTAAATATATAAGCGCAGCAGGAATTGCATCTCGTCGCAAATCTTTTACATTAATACAAAATGGTGAAGTAAAAGTAAACAATATGACTGTATATGAACCGAGTTTAATTATAAAGAAAGAAGATATCGTTCACTTTAATGATCGTGAAGTAGATATATCAGCACCTGTTTATATCATGCTTAATAAACCAAGAGGTTATACTTGTACAAGTGCAGATCCTTATGCACATAAAAAAGCAGATGACCTAATTAATATGAAAGGCTGCAGACTGTTCAGTATCGGAAGACTGGATAAAGATAGTGAAGGCCTGATTCTTTTTACAAATGACGGCAACTTCACAAATAAGATTTGCCATCCCAGGCATAATATTCACAAAACTTATGAAGTTTCTGTAACCACACCACTTAAAAATTCAGATTTACAGGAAATTAAA
Source organism: Victivallales bacterium (assembly GCA_036011305.1). Lineage (GTDB taxonomy): Bacteria > Verrucomicrobiota > Lentisphaeria > Victivallales > GWF2-38-69 > DASCNA01. Next base: position 3,855 of record DASCNA010000164.1, on the reverse strand, counting down.
AAAGGTATCATTGACTCAGGAGAATTACTCAGAGCCGTGTCTGTAATATTAATTTCAAAAAATAGATATCAGTTTGTCTTAAATGAAGGTAAAAATAGAGAGATCAGAAGAATAGTAAAATATTTTAAATCTAGTGTAAATGAACTAAAAAGAGTTGCCATTGGTCAATTAAAACTTAAAGATCTTCCTATTGGGAAATGGAAAAAATTAAGTTCGACAGAACTTGAACAACTTTTTAAGAACTAATTTTCTGCTTCACACCCCTTGATTCATTGATAGTATTAATCAAATCTACAAGGATCTCATCGAGTTTTTTACCATAATTTATTATGGCTGTCAACCTTAATAAATCATCAGAATCAATACCGGCTGCTTCTGCTTTCTTATACATATGGTAAAGCGATTCTGTGTCAGGTTTCCAGCTTGCAGAAGAACTGCAAATCTCTTTACCGGCAATTAAAGCATTTAAGTTGAGAAAATGCTGATCAAGAGTTTCCTGAAACATATCAAAAAAATCATCAAAACTTTTAGTTCTTACTGAAGAACACAGCGGCACTCCAAAATCATAAAAATTCCATGTAATATAAATTAATAAATCTATGTTATTGAAAAAGCGTTTTGAAAGCTGCACAGGTTTCTTAGTAAAAAAATATTCATATTTACTAACACTGTAAGTCTGTTTTATAACCTGCAGTTTATCAGAGTATTTACCAGTCATTCTACCTAAACTTTTTACAGTATCGCTGTCACTCAACTTTATTGATCTGATAAGTGTATCTAAAAAGTTTTTTACTTCACCGGTAAGTTCAAGTAACTCAAAATCAAATCTTTTCTTTGCATAATCTGGAAAAGTTATTCCTGAAACCATAATGGCGGCAACACAGCCAATTCCTGTCTGGAATACTCTTAGAAGAAGCATATTATGATCCCATGTAGAGACCAGCCCCATAAAAAAGACAATCATAAAACCAACAAAAAACATAGACCAGCGATATGAAATTTTTACAAAGTATATTATTAGGAAGAGACCTACAAGTAGAAAGACAGAGTTCCATAACTCAACATCTCCGGTAAGAATGTAAAAAATCCATCCCAATGTACACCCGAGTATTGTCATCCACAATCTTTTCACACCTTTTTCAATAGTTTCGCCCCAGGTAGAAGAAGCTACATACATAGCAGGGATAGTTGACCACAAAGGATACTGAAAATTCAAAACCCAGTTGATAATAATTGTAACAAGAACAGCTAATGTCACTCTGAATGCCATCCTGGTTGTAGGTAAAAATTTAATCATTGTCTTTTGTCTGCTTAAACAGTTTATATTGCTCCTGAAGCAAATGCTGTATTCTAATAAAAGCAAAAATTATATTAGAAATATAAATGACATATTCCTTATGTTCTCTGAAATTAATTTCATCTTTAATTTTTCTTATATTAATGATTTTCTTATCCAAAGAATCAAATGATATATCTTTATTAATATTATTCTGATATACATCAAAAAAATTTGATAATATTCTGCAAATCTCTATCAGAAGTTTGTGAAGTGTATATCTAAATTCATCTTCAATTTCCACATGAGATATTTCAGCAATATTTTCAAGAAGTAAATCAAGGGATTTTATAAAAGAATACTGAGTTAATATAAACGTTCGGATATTTTCATCTGATTTATGTATTTCAAGTGATTCCTGAATATGTTTAAATACATCAAACAAATCATGTTCATTTTTGATATAAATTTTATAATATCTGACATGCTTGTTTTTTTGAACTCCTTCAGCTATTTTTCTCACTAAACCGTAGTATTTATCGGTTAGATAAATAAGTCCGTCGTATATTTCAGGTTTTATTACCTTAGTCAGAAAATATAACTGAAAAACTAAACTGACAGCAAAAGCCAGTACTACTGGAAAGCAAAATGAATATATGCCAAGACCTAATGGAAGCGCACCTGCAACCTGCATTAAAACCAGAGACATAGGTGGAAACAGATTAAAAAACTCTCCAAATCTTCTTAAATAGAAAGCTGGAAAACATAACAGGATGAAAATTATATGAAGAGAAGTAATATCAAGATGAAGCCTCTCCGCAATCAGTACCATCAGTTCAAATGTCAGAAAAGCAACAACTAGACCAAATATTTTCTCTTTCCGCTTTTTTCCGATATTAGACTGATTTAAAAATACTGCAGAGAAACCAGCTAATATTGCCGCCGGCGGTGAAACTAAATAATATGCCAATGCAGCAGAAAACAGCACAGATAATACAGTTCTCAATGCTTTTTTAAGATGCATAAAACCAGTATCATAGCTAAAAAGTTTGATTTTTGCCCTATTTTTTTGTTTTGGTATATATCTTATTTTCATTTTATATGAATTAAAAAGTTTATTTTAACCGGGCTAAAGCTTCTTCTTTATAAACTGAATTAATTGAAACAGGTCTGCTATTTTTATCAATAACAACATAGGTAAATACAGCTTCAGTAACTAAATGTCGTTTTTTATCGCTCAATCTGTCTACAGCCCATGCATTTATTAAAAAAGCAATAGAAGTTGTTCCTATTCTATGCAACTTTGAATATACACACAAAACATCTCCTACATTAACAGAATTCCAAAAACGCATACAATCTACTGCAACTGTTACAATTCTCTCCTTGGTAATTTCTGTTGCTGAAACTCCTCCTGCAATATCCATCTGGGACATTATCCACCCACCAAATACATCACCGTTAGAATTCGTATCTGCAGGCATTGCAGTAGTCCTTATCGCCAGTTCTCCTAAAGGTTCAGTTAATTGTTGCTTCATATTTTACCTCACCTCTTAAACAAAAAAAACAATTAGTTAGATAAATCATCATGTTTAAAATAATGGTTAATATATTTCTTTCAATATAATCAATATAATTCTGACATAACAAAAATTAGAAATGTTAACGTTTGCAAAAATATAGAAATTAATATCTATTTCATTTGAAAAATAATTAACAGATAAGTATTAGTACATTAGTGGAGAGAAATAAATATATTCAAGAGAAATAAAACATGGGGTGAATTATGCCTAAAACCAATGGGTTAAGGGCTAAGATAGGGATTCTTAGCAGTTTTTTTGTAGCAAGTCTTTTTATTTGCGGATTACCAATTTTTGTAATGCAGGCTGTCTCGCTGTATCATGCAACTCATGGTTCAGCCGGCGCACTTGAAAGTTACCAGAACATACCGCAGATAATTATTTCATTTATAGTTTTTTCCTATATTACAAAAATAGGATATAGAAAAAGTTTAATTTTGATTGCATTTATCATGACAATCGCCTGCCTCGCTATGCCTTATTTAGATCACTACTGGGCTATTAAAGTATTTCTAATGCTGGCAGGAGCTGCTTTTGTATGTACTAAAATAACAGTTTACAGTGCCACAGCATTAGTTACATCCAGTAAAAAAGGTCACGTCAGCTTTCTAAGTATAATGGAAGGTATTTTCATGTTTGGTACAATGTTCGGGATGTGGGTTTTTTCAGAGTTTATGAAAGGAAACTGGATATATGCCTTTTGGATCTTCGCATGCCTTTCAGCTTTAAGCGGTTTATATTGGTTGATAACCCCGCTTAACGAATCTGCTATAGCTGAAGCAAAAACCGAAACTTTCAGGGAAAGTATGGCAGGTATGAAAAAATTGGTAAAACAATACCATATTCTTTTTTATATGTTCATGATAGCAGTTTATGCAATGATTGAAGTCGGTGTTTTCTCATGGCTTCCAACGTATAATAATGTAATATTAAGCCTGCCGAAAGCAGTCAGCATTGAACTTGGAAGCCTGATGATTGCTTTCATTGCAATCGGAAGAA
>DASCNA010000163.1:0-16326 GCA_036011305.1 Victivallales bacterium | reverse complement strand
GTTAAAACAAGACAGAACGTTACCTCTCTCCACCAGTTAATATCATGGGGGCCGAAAAAAATCGCATCAAGAATAACTATTGCCACCAGCAGAAAATTCAGAGCAATTAAGTACTGCCCTATTTTTACTACTGCTTCCTGAAAATGACTTTTTGTTTTTGCCTCAGCCACTAATTTTGCTGTTCTTCCAAAAAAAGTATTTAATGCAGTTCCATAAACCACTGCATTCATTTCCCCCTGTTTTGCTATTGCGCCTGAATACGCAACATCTCCAACATGTTTTTCTACCGGCAAGGATTCTCCTGTCAGTGCTGCCTCATCGATTAATATATAATCACCTTTAAGAAGTTTAATATCTGCTGGGAGTATATCTCCAAGCCTGATTCTTATAATATCACCAGGCACAAGTTCTTTAGCATCAACTTCGCTCCATTTACTATCTCGAAAAACTTTTGATTTACTTGCAAGACTGGCCTTTAGAGCTGAAATGGCGCTATCAGCCTTTCTTGTCTGAAAAAAGTCAATACATGCATTTATCAAAAGCAGAAAAACTATAACTGAAAAATCATTCCAATCAGCAGATATTGCACTCAATACTGCCGCAGCTTCGATCATTAACGGAATCGGCCCCCAGAAGTTTTTTAAAAATTTAGCCAGAGCACTCTGTTTCTTTTCCTCAATTTCGTTAAGCCCATATTCATTCTGTCGATTGGCTACTTCACTTTCTGAAAGGCCTGTTTTATCATCTACTCCCAGCCTTTCTAGCAGTTCTGCAGGTTTCGTATTTTCTGCAATTTCTTTATTAATAAGATCTTCAGCCATATCCTTCTCCTTGTTTCTATTATAGAAATGTTATGAATAATACCCTTACACACTAAGTATAAAATAATTTTATCATAAAACACCTCCTGCTGCTACAACAAGTGTATCGCTGAAAAGGTTTTTCAGAAAAAACTTATCAATAGTAGCCAGAAAATACTTGAACGATAGATAGTAAGAAACTTCAATATTTGATTTTAGAAGGAATATTCAATCAGTACAGAAACTGCAGTATTTTTACTCTATAATTGATATAAAATAAAATATAAAAAAGACACAGGCCAGAAATTCAAGTATAATCCAAACACTGTCAAAAAAATTGTAACTTATCACCGGATTAAATAAAGCCAGATAAATGATAATCACAACTTCTGCTAAAATAAATTTACTGATTTTCCTCCCTCGTTTATAAGCTCTAAATAATCCTTTTGAATTAAAATAGAGTAATCCAATAAGTAAAAGAGTGATCAAGAAACTTGTGTCGAACAAAAGATTAGTAATATTATCAGGGTGCAATGCAACATATGAAGTTACATTTATAAAATACTCCAAAACTATAGATAAGAAGAAAAGTAATATACCTGCAATTAGGCACAAATATATATAATTTTTTTCACTGTTTGTATATATCATAAATATATTCCTTCATACACAGAACTTAGATATAAACGAATATTAATTCTAGTATTAACATACCAGTATTATTAGCATATACAATTAAATAAACGGCTAATACTTATATAAACTTTTTAGAGTTACTTAAATTATTCAAAAAATAATCTCTCCCTGTTTCTTATATGATCCAAGCCAATAAACTTATTATATTCATCAAAGTTAAGCATGGTATTCTGAGAGTTTTCTGTTGAACCGTTTTTCAATAGATTCTCTCCCATCTGACTCAGCGCCTTGACAGCTGTATAAACTGCCGAACACGGGTAAGCCACAAGACTATATCCATATTTATTTAAATCTGAAGATTTAATCAAAGGAGTTTTTCCGCCTTCAACCATATTGGCCATACTTGGTTTATTTAATTCTTTTAAAACATTATTAACTTTCTTCATATCTTCAACATTGTCCAAAGCCTCTACAAAAAGCATATCAGCTCCGGCTTTACAATACAGCTTTGCTCTCATTACAGCTTCATCAACTCCTAAGACCGAAGCTGCATCAGTTCTGGCCATAATCACAAAATCAGGATTTTTTCTCGCCCATAGAGCCGCTTTCAGCTTAGGAATATATTCTTCAACCGCTACAACTTCCTTGCCGTCCATATGCCCACATCTTTTAGGCCATTTCTGATCTTCAATGAACAGTCCTGCTGCTCCTATTTTTTCTACTTCCTGAACGATTCTTATAACATTGTTTACATCTCCGTAACCTGTATCAATATCAACAAAAACAGGAATATCCACTGATGCACAAATATTTTTATACTGATTCACAAGTTCCATACCGCTCAATAAACCAATATCTGGTTTTCCTAAACAACTTCCGGTCACTCCGTATCCTGCAGCGCCAATTGCTTTAAAACCGATAGATTCAAAAACTTTAGCTGACAGACTGTCATAACAGCATGGCATTAATAAAATTTCGGGATGATCAACTAAATCCCTAAATCTTTTGCATTTATTCATTTGAACATCTCATTTTATAATTATATCTGAAATACTTGGGCAACTTATGAGCATGAGCTCATCACTATCAAAATGATTTTATTTTCAATTATTAATTCTTTCTCTATTGCTGTTATATTAGTCTATAGGGCAATAATATCTCCAGTGGATATCATTTTCTGTAAATCCTAGTTGTTCTGCAAATTTTAGATAACTCTCTTTTGCCTGAGTTTTTGCTTTATCAGATTCGTATTCTAGAATAAAACTGATAACTGTTTCTATTTTTGACTTCTTGCACTCTTCTATAAATTGGAGTAGATGCTGATATGCATTCTTTACATTTGGATTACAAAGTTTGTTATATTCATCTTTGCTGGAAGCATTCAACGAAATAGAAATTCTATCCAAACCTGCACCTTCAAGTTCTTTAACTGCATTGGGATAAACTGCACTAATTAAACCATTAGTATTGACATTAACATTTATTTTAAACTCATCTTTAACAGTTTTAGTTATTTCAATAATTTTTGGCAGATACAACAGTGGTTCACCAAGTCCAACAAACGAGATATACTTATCATCTGATCTAATATTTTTTTTTATCGAATTTACTACATCCTCAGTACTCGGCGATTTTGAATTATATAATGAAAAACCATGTTCATAAATATTATCAAAATGGGTTTCCTTTCGATCATGGGGTCTTCCGCAGAATATGCATTTATTCTGACAATCATATTTCTCAATTACATTTACATATAATACACCTGGTCGGCCTGCTCTGTATGTTATAGAACCACTCATCTTATTCTCTGCTTAATTATTTTAGATTATGAAATATTTGATTATTATTTACAATACTCTTCTAAATCTAAATTTAAAGTTTTCGGGCCATGTATTGCAGGCAGCATATCATTGATAGTTGATTCAATTATTTTACCTTTTGAGCCAACCATTATTATTTTTATATTACTCTCTGAAAGTTGATTAAATTCACCAATGAGTTGGCGACACATACCGCAGGGTTTAATTGGTTCTTCTAATTTTGAAACTATTGCAATAGCTTCAAATATATACTCACCATGCGCAACTGCATGATAGATAGAACTACGCTCTGCGCATAAGCCTAAACCGGATATCACAGATTCAGTATTACATCCCTGATATATGTTGCCATTATTTGTTAGTACAGCAGCACCAACTTTAAAATCAAATACGATAGAATAAGCATTAGACATTCCCTCTTTGGCCTTTGCAATTAATCTCTGCTTAATTTCATTATCCATAATTGATACCTCATTTTTTATATCATTGAATTCTTTTAAAAATAAAAACTGTTATATCATCAAATCTATTATCTTCTTCGTATAAGAGAACTTCAGCAATAAGCTTTTCTATAAGCTCAGAAGGTGTAAGATTAATATTATCTATTAATATTCTATACAGATTATCTTCACCAAATTCAATTTCAGAAGCTGAAACAGCCTCTGTTACCCCATCAGTGTATAAAACCAGACATTCTCCCATACCTAATCTATCCCAACCTGTTCTGTATTCAGTTTCCTGTATTATCCCTAGCGGAGGATTATGTAACTTACCGAAAGTCCTATATGATTTATCATTCTGTAAAACAACAGCTTCATGATGCCCCGCATTAGCATATATAAAGTCCCCGGTAAGAATATCGTAATAACATAAAAATGCTGTTACAAACATGCATTCACTGTTATTTGTAGATAGTATTTTATTAGTTTTATTCAGGGCCATGGACGGATCAGATTCATTAGAGCAGATATTTCTGATTACAGTTTTAGCTAACGTCATAAAAAACGCTGATGAAATCCCTTTACCTGAAACATCGGCTATCAATATTGCCAATCTGTTCTCTCCAATATAAAAGAAGTCATAAAAATCGCCGGCAGCATCCTTTGCAGGATTCAGCTTAGCCGACAAATCAAACTCCTTTCTGATAAATTCATCAGTTAGTTTAGGCAGGATTGACTGCTGTATCCCTGCTGCAACTTTAATCTCACTCTCTATTCTTTCCCTTGCTGATATTTCTGTTTTAAGATTCTCAATATAATCCGTCAGCTCTCTTCCAAGATAGTTGAATGATTTTACTAGATCTCTTACCTCAAGACTTCCTTTCTCTTTTAAATAAATATTAAAGTTACCTTTGCCAAGTTTCAGCGCCTGCTCTCTTAAATTCATAATCGGTTTTGTGATAGATGAAGAAAACCATAAAGAAAGAAAAAAACAGATAAAAATTATTAAAACAACGGCTATTAATGAATATATTCCTATATCTATGATAGCTTTATGGTATTCTTTTTTTGTCTCCACTCTATAAGCACGCAGTTCATTGTCAATGTTTTTTTTCTGTAATCTCGCAGTTAGATCAAGGTACTTATTCAACTTTATAATCCCTAATATATAAATATTTTTATTAGGAAGTTTTGAAAAAATAGCATAAATTTTAACGTTTTGTTTATTGTGCAACTGAACAGTATAGTAGCCAGACAATAATTTCCTTGAAGTTAACAGCTTGTTAATATTAGGGTACTGCTTCATCCATTCTGCATAAGATTTACCACATAAATCCATTTCACTTGACAGCACAATTTTTTTGTCATCCATTATAAAAAAATCTGCGACTCTCTGATTATTTATATATGAAGATTTGTCTATAATTTTTTTTATCTCATCATGGTTCAGGATATTTATATTATTTAATTTTTTCTTCTCTGATAATTTCTCTATTTTTTCTGATAACTCTTTAACGACAAGCTTTAAATATCTTTTACTGAAAGGTCCCAGCATTTCCAAAGCAAGTTTATTATTTTTTGTGGCAAAATTCTTCATTGAGCTGTCAGCGTATTCAGTGTAGGATTTCGCAACCTCTTTGGCAATTTGAAAATGGATAAACGACAATGTCAAAGATATTATCAGAACAACGAATGTCAGAACAATTAATATTTTATTCTTTAATTTTATATGCATAAGTATAGAGAATATAGCAACTGATTTATAAATATATATATACTACTACTTATAATATATTTTGTTATTTTTTCAGTATAATTTTATTTTATTATTTGCAAAACAAAATTATTCTAGTATTCTAGTTCTACAATATAAATATTTTCAATTTTGGGATATTATGAAAAATCTAATTAATTTATCAGAAGCATTTAATATCGGCTTACATGCAGTAGTCATGCTTGCGGCAGATAAAGAGAGTAAATATCCTGTAAAATCTCTGGCTAGTAAAATAAATTCTTCTGAGGCACACCTTTCAAAAGTAATGCAAAGATTCTCCAAATCAGGTGTCGTTTCTTCAGTCAGTGGTCCAAATGGCGGTTTCTTTCTTACAGTTGATCCTAATGATATTACCATTTTAGAAATATTTGAAATTATTGATGGAAAATTCCCTTCTTCAACCTGCCTCTTGGACTTTAAAACATGTACAAGATGTAAATGTATTATGGGAGAATTAGTAACTAAAGTAAATAGAGACGTTTTTGAATATTTTTCAAAAACTAAATTAATAGATATTGTCTAATAAATTAGAGGAGTTAAAAATGTTTTGTTATCAATGTCAGGAAACAGCAGGAAATAAAGGATGCGGAGCAAAAAAAGGAGTATGCGGAAAAACTGCTGAAACTTCAGATCTGATGGATGAACTGGTTCTGGAACTTAAGCATTTATCAATGACTGCTGAAACCAAATTTGCTAAAGGAACTTTTGATAAAGAACTTGGAGATTTTATCTGCGAAGCTCTATTTGCCACAATAACTAATGCAAATTTTGATAGTAAAAGAATACAGGAATATATAGTTGAAGCTAAAAAGAGAGCTGAAGAATTTACTGGAGTCGTTTACACAACTTCGTCAAAATCCGGTGTTTTAGCTACTGAAAATGAAGACGTTAGATCTTTAAGAGAACTGATAACTTACGGGGTTAAAGGTATTGCTGCTTATGCCCATCATGCTGCCAATCTCGGTTTTGTAGATAATGAAATCTACAGATTTATGGTAAAGGCACTTGCCGGTACTTTAAAAGACTTAAGTGTAGATGAACTTATTGCTCTAACATTGGCAACAGGTGAATGTGCTGTAACAACAATGGCTACTCTTGACAAAGCAAATACTGAAACTTATGGGAATACAGAAATAACAAAAGTAAATATCGGCGTAGGCAAAAATCCAGGCATTCTTATTTCAGGTCATGATTTACAGGACATGGAAGATCTTCTTGAACAAACCAAAGATTCAGGAGTTGATATTTATACTCATTCTGAAATGCTTCCTGCCCATTACTACCCAGCTTTCAAAAAATATAAACATTTAGTTGGAAATTATGGTAATGCATGGTGGCTTCAGGACAAAGAATTTGAAACATTTAACGGCCCTGTAATCTTTACTTCAAACTGCATTACTCCATTAAAAGATTCTTACAAAGACAGAATTTATACAACAAATGCCGCCGGTTATCCAGAAGCAAAACATATACAGCAAAGAGCAGATGGAAAATCAAAAGATTTTTCTGAAATAATAGCTCATGCAAAAAAATGCAAAACACCTGTAGAAATTGAAAAAGGTGAAGTTGTCGGCGGTTTTGGACATAATCAAGTTATAGCACTTGCAGACAAAGTAGTTGCTGCTGTTAAAAGCGGTGCAATAAAAAGATTTATCGTAATGGGCGGATGTGACGGACGTCAAAAAGGAAGAAGTTATTTCACAGAAGTAGCTGAAGAACTTCCAAAAGATACAATTATACTCACAGCAGGATGTGCTAAATTCAGATATAACAAACTTGCATTAGGCGATATAGGCGGTATTCCAAGAGTTCTTGATGCAGGTCAGTGTAATGACTGTTACTCTTTAGCTGTAATAGCACTTAAACTTAAAGAAGTTTTCGAACTTGACGACATTAATAAACTGCCAATATCTTTTGATATTGCATGGTACGAACAAAAAGCAGTAACTGTTCTTCTTGCACTTCTGCACCTTGGAGTAAAAGGTATCAGACTTGGTCCAACAATCCCTGCTTTCTTATCACCAAATGTACTTAATGTACTGGTTAATACTTTCGATATTAAACCTATTGATAATGCAAAAGATGATATCAAAGCTATGATGGCAGGTAAATAATACCAAAATAATAAAATTAAAAAGGAGATTCGTTTGAATCTCCTTTTTTTTGTATTTTGCAATATATACAATTAATGAAATATCTTTCAAATTTTATCTACTAACCAAATACACCCGAAAGCATCTTTAATAGAAGTTAGTTCTCAAGTTATTTTTACATATACTTTAATAATTTATAGGTTATAATCCTATTTTATATAAATTAATCCATTTCAAATTTATTATAAGGTTAGATTTATATGCCAAAAACATATAATCTGGATAATTATGTCAAACCATACGATATAGGCAATACAATAGTTGCTGCATCAGTTTCTGAAGAAGGAAAAATTGTTAGTCTAAACAGAGGACATGATAAACACGGTTACATAAAACTTACCCCTGTAGTATCTTTTTCTAATTCCAATTGGTATAATCCGGAAGCAGTAAGAAACTACAGAAATTCTTTTTTATCAAAAAAGACAGCTGAAGAAGGATACGGCATTGAATTCGAATTTGTAAAAATTAAACAGGTAAAAATAATCAAACCTGTAGAATTCCTTGGTTTTACAAATGTACTGCATTCTGAAGTAAATTATGAAAATATAAAGTTAAAGAAATTCATTTTTGTTCCTCCAAATAAAAACTTCTTTATTCAGGTTTATGAACTTGAGAACATATCTAATTCTCAACAAAATTCTAAATTTAAAATATCTGGAAAATATGGAATAATAAGGGCAAGTTATGGCCAGATAACAGAAAATGGCCCAATCGAAATACCTCCTGTAAAGAATATTTACAATAAAATATCAGAAAATTCATTTTCAATAACTGAAACAGGAACTAGCAGCAGTGTAGTTGCGAGTATCATAGGCGATTATAGCAATTTAAGCGTAGAAGAAAAATCAATTCATTCAAATAAACCATTAACACCTTCATGTTGTGGTAACATAAAATTAGAAAGTAATAAAAAAGTAACAATAGCACTTATAGTTTCAATTTCAGATGAGGAAAATTATATACAACAGCATATATCACTATCAGAAACATATGAACTGTTAAATAATACCCAACAGTATTGGAATGAATTATCAGTAATAACAGGTAATAGCAAATGGAATTATATCGTAAATAGGAACTTTGCCTACTCATACGGCTGCTGTTGTTTAAAAAAATATGGAGCAATGATAACTGACCATCAGTCCCTACCACTTACCTGGAATAGAGATAATTATTTTATGTTCAAGCTCATGGAATACATATACAAAAATACAGAAAAGAAAGAAATAATTAAGTTTATACTATCACATATCAATTGGCTTTTTACTCATATTACGGAATCAGGATGGGGACGTTCACATTTGATTACCGGCAGGATAAAAGATAAAGTATTTCAATTTGATCAGCAATGCTATCCTATAATAGAATTATACGATTTTTTAAATATATGCAATAACTGTGATTCTATATCAACTCAACTTAAAAAACTTGATGACATCAGTGATTTACTGCTAAGCGTCAAAGGTAGTAGTGTAATGTTATTCGAGACGGAAGAGAACCCGGCTGATGATCCAGTTTTATACCCTTACCATTTTTCTACTCAGGTACTGGCATGGAAAACATTTGAAATACTAAACATTTTAAATATCCAATATAACTTTTCTAAAAAAGATTATGCAGGTATAGCTGAAGGTATACAAAAAGATATCTTCAAATATATGATTGTTGAAAATGATGGTAAAAAATTATTCTGTTACACGACAGATTTAAGAGGTAATTTCGAACTATATCATGATGCAAACGATTTGCCTTTAGGCTTAGCCCCATTGTGGGGATTTATTAATGCTGACGATGAAATATTTCAGAATACTGTAAACTGGGCATTCTCTCCAGAAAATAGAGGATACTATGATGGAAAATTCGGTGGACTCGGATCGGACCATGCAAAAGGACACTGGCCATTAGGAGATTCACAATTACTAGCGATAGCCCTTTCTATGATTAAGTGCAATCAGCAAAATGGTGAAAGGCTTTGGGAAAAAACTTTAGATATGCTTGAATCAACTGCACAAAAAGATGGATTATTTTCTGAGTCAGTACATCCTAATACAGGACAGGTATATACCAGATACTGGTTTGCCTGGCCTGGAGCCACCATTTCTTGGCTCTATCTTTCAAATAAATATAATTAAAATAACACTGGAACATCAATGCTACTTATATCATTAGTGATATAACAATGGGCTAAGCTAGGTATTTTCCTAAAATGTATATATACCTACATTTCTAGTATAAATAAATTGAGGAAATTCTTATTGAATCTCCCCATAAAGTTTTATTTATATTATATAGTATCTTATTTTTTTACCTCAACCAAAGATTTATAATTTGGTCTCTCTAGTCTATATGTTGCACCTTCTTCTGTGTGCCAGTACATGGTATTATTATCATTTGCTAATGTAATATCCATACTCTTAATATCATTCCCATTTACATCATATAGAGTAAGACTCGCAGGAGCAGCAAGTTTCCATGTTCCTTTTTCAGGTTTTTGTCCTATAAATCTTTCAAATGTCCCATTTTTATTTAAAGTTAAAGAGTTAATAGAACCACCCATATCAGGCATTGTCCATTTTCCAGTGATTTCAGTTTTTATCTTAGCTGTATTCACTGTTTTTTTTACCAATATTTCTTCTGGGTTTTTAGAGATTGTTTTAGTCGTTTCAGTCGGTTTTGAACTATTGCAGGCATACAGCACAACTGACAACAGCAGACATGACACTAGTGTAAACCATCTTTTCATAATGAATCTCCTTAACAGTTAATATTAATACTAAAAGCAGATATATCTTACATTACACCTGTAAGGATACATTATAAGGAAAATTTCAACATATGTGAAGTTGTATAAATGGAATAATTTTAAATTTAACGCCTCCATATACTAATCACACTCCTCGATAAATAGTAGCAAAAACATGATATCTTAAACAAAAAATCTATAAAATTTATAGATAAATATCTTAAACTATTTATTTTCTTTAAACATTATATGATCTCTAAAGCCTGCCATTTGACGGCAATTGATTTATAATTATCAGGAGTACAGTAGATTAGTTTTATAATTTATAAGGATATGTTAAATGTTTTATTCGTCGGCTGCTAAAAAAATTAGAAAAGAGAAAAAAATAAAATTAATAGATATGTCAAAACTCATGGATATTAATGAAAACACACTATATCGATGGGAAACAGGCCTCAGGAAACCCTCTGCAAATGACATAAGAATAATGGCCCAAATATTAGGAATTTCTGTATCAAAAATTTCTGATTTAGAAAATCTTTCGGTTGTACTGAATAATACTGATGCAATTCAGAAAAATTCAAAAGCTGATATAAATAAAAATCTTTATGACCTTGATAGAATTATCAATGAGTTTGGAAATATTCCTACTGTAGACGTAAATGCATTAAAACAACTTAAGCAGACTTGCCTGGAATATCAGAAAAAAAACAGTTATCTCGAAAGAAAAATCCATCGTTATGAAAATATCCTAAACCAAAGTCCTTCTATTTTCTATGTCTTAGATTCAAATTATAAATTCAGGTATGTTAATCAAGCCTTTATACTAATGTCAAATAGGCATAGTTCAGAAGATATAGTAGGTTTCAAAGCCAGTGATATATTCGGAATGGATGATGTATTTGAAATCATTCAACATGAAAGAAGAGTTTTTAACGAATGTATGCCTATCTATAATAAAAAAATTCTGTTACCATGCAGCAACGGTGCTAAAACCGGACTGCTGTCAATTCATCCTATAATCAGAAGAGATGGCAAAGTATCAGAATTGATATGCTCAATTCAGGACATAACTGAATTTTCCAACTTACTGAACAAGCTCCAGAACTTAGAAAGTGTTATGGATTTATCAGATGATTTACTAGTTATTAAAGATGAAACAGGAAGAAAGTACAGATATATCAATAATTCAATAGAAAAAATCACAGGTTACAAAAAAGAAATGTTTTATAAAAATCCGGATTTTTGGGATTCTATTGTTCATCCTAATGATATCAAACAGAAAGGAGCTTGTGATTTCGGAATAAATAATGAGGGAAAATTTAAATTTAGAATAATACATAATAACGGCAATGATGTATGGATCGAAATAAAAAGATATATGCGCACGAATAAAGATACAGGCCAAAGTTTCATCTTCGCTTTAGGCAGAGATATAACAGAGCAGATAAATCAAAATAAAATACTGGAATTGTTAAAAGCTAATATTGATGCTTCAAATATAGGTATCACAATTATTGAAAAGTTTCAAAATAGAACAGTATATTGCAATAATGCTTCAAAAAAAATAACCGGCTACTCTACTGATGAAATAATAGAAAATAAATTATCTGATTATATCAAAAAAGTTGTGCATCCTGACTATTGTGAATCTGTAAGTAAATTATATGAAAACCCTGAATCATTTTCAAATAACTCATTAGAATTTAAGTACATACGAAAAGACAAAAAAATAATTTGGATAAGATTTATTGTAACTAATAAAGTTTATCTTGATGAAACATATCAGTTAAGAATATTTCGTGATATTACTGAAGAAAAAACACAAATCGAAACTGCAAATTTACTAAAAAGAGCTTTTGATGATGCAAACTATACTATCTGGCTGCTTGACCGTGACAGATCTAAATATATTTACATTAGCAAATCAGTGGCAAAGCAATACAAATATCCAGTTTCTAATTTTAAGAAAGATATGAATTTTTGGATAAATAACTGTATCCATCCTGAAGATAGACCTAAGGAACTTAAATATATGACCAATGCAATTGAATATCCTAAGAGGAGAAAATTTAGAATTATCAGACCGGATGGAGAAATCAGACAATTAGAATGCAGTGTCCATATTTCAAACGGATATCTTCTGACTCAAGAACTTGATATTACCGAAGAATGAGTTTATAAAATGTGTTCCAAGCGAAATTATGATTAAAAATCACAAAGCCATATCACAAATATTCATATAGAATAAAATATGCATGGCTAGTATAATTTAACATTACAAAACTATTTTGGATCTAGATCTTTTTCGAACCATTTTTTCGAAGGTTTGCTAAAATCATTATTTTGTTCAGGTAAATGAGGACTATTATTCGATTCACTAAGTTTGCCCTCCCAGTCAGAAGATTTAAAAGGAACCTCACGGTTTTTATCTAACTGAACAAATCCCTGTTCTTTTCTTTTTAAAATCATTTTTTTACCATTTTCATATAGTAAAGCTAACGTATTTTTTTTATTATTTGTGTCAATTATAAAAACATTAATCACTTCATTGTTTTCATCTAGAAAAATAAGCTTGGTTTCTCCATGATTATTGCTTTCTATTTTCCACATCCCTTTCTGCAATGGTCTGGGGGGGATATTAACCTCTAAAGAATGATTTTCTGCTAATTTAATATATGCAGTTTCTCCACCTATACCGGGAACCTGCCACACGCCAATAACATCATGACTTAATTTTGATTTACCAGCCGATAAAGAGAAACTGCCGATAAAAACAAACAGCAATACAAGTAAAAATTGATAATATTTATTCATCATTATATATCTCCTGTAATTTATTATTTAACCTATCAATCCAATGTTTGTCTATATCTTACAACTCCGGCTGTTAATACAACTACAAGAAATATTAAGATATAATAAACTCTGAATTGAATATCGAGAAAACCAGCTCCTTTAAGCATAATATTTCTTATTATTACATTGAAGTGAGTCAATGGCAGACAATAACCTATACAACGAGCCCAGAACGGCATTGCCTGAAATGAAAACATAAATCCTGAAAGCATCATTGATGGCAGAAAGAAAAACATTGACATTTGAACCGCTTGGAGCTGATTTTTAGCTACTGTTGAAAATAAGATTCCAACCCCTAATGTTGCTACAATGAATATCCAACCTGTAAGAAGCAGTATAAAGATATTGCCATAAAGAGGAATACTGAATAAATACATACTTGCAATTATTGTCAATATCATTTGGATGAATCCCATAATCATATAGGGGCCCATTTTTCCAACAAGAACTTCCAGTGGTCTGACAGGCATACATAACAGGTTTTCCATTGTACCTCGCTCAGTTTCTTTGGTCATTGATAATGAACTTATAAATACAAGAGTCAAAGTCAGAATAACGCCTATCAGGCTAGGTACAGTTGAAAACTGCATTACCTCATCAGGATTATATAATTTATGCACATTCAATGTAACTTTTGCCGCATCACCTCTCAAATAACTCAAAGGTCCGGTAAAATAATCATCACATAATCTGTTAAATGTATCATGAGCTACTGATAATGCAGTACCTACTGTACTTTGGTCTACAGAATCAGCTTCTATCAAAATTTTAGGATTTTCTCCTTTTATAAGTTTATGGTAAAAACCTTGAGGAATTGTAATAATAAATGTAGTGTCGTTAGATAATAACATTTTCTCAGCATCAGCCCTTGACCCAGTTTCTTTTACAATATCAAAATATTCACTATTCTTCAGTGATGAAATATATCTACGTGTAAAAGTACTGTAATAATCTCCATTAATAATTGCAGTCTTTAAGTGCTTAGGATTTGAGTTTATTGCGTATCCAAAAATAATTAACTGTATTATAGGAATACCAAACATCATTGCCAGAGTAATTCTATCCCTCTTCATTTGGATAAATTCTTTTAAAACAATGGAAAATGTACGTTTAAATGAAAAACTCTTCATAATTAAAAGTTGTCCTTTGATTTTTTCATGAGATGAATAAATACATCCTCAATACTTGTTTCAGCCTTTTCCCATGAATATTCATTTGTTCTGAAAGGTTTAATTACGTTTTCTAAGGCTTTTGCATTCTTTCCACTAACATGAAGTGTATTACCAAAAGCTAATACCTGATCAATAGCCGGATTTTCATTAAGCTCCATAGAAAGCGCAAGCAAATTTCTACCTTTAACAACCCAGGTTGAAAGATCCTCTCCGGAAATTATATCATCTATTGTGCCTCTGGTCAGTAACTTGCCATAAGCCAAATAAGCAAGTCTATGGCATCTTTCAGCTTCATCCATATAATGTGTAGTAACTAGAACAGTAATACCTTTCTCTCCTGAAAGGTGATGAATTGTATCCCAGAAATCTCTTCTTGCAAGAGGGTCTACTCCCGCTGTAGGTTCGTCAAGTAGTAATAGTTTAGGTTCATGCAACAGACAGGCAGCCAAAGCTAATCTCTGTTTCCAACCTCCGGACAATTTTCCTGCAAGCTGTTTGTATCTATTAGTTAGATTATTTTCTTCAAGAACTCTATCTACAGTTTTTTTCTTATTTTTTATTTGATATAAACTGGCTACAAACTCCAGGTTTTCTTTAATAGTTAAATCCTCATAAAGACTAAATTTCTGAGTCATGTAACCAATTTCCTGCTTTATAAGAGCTTGTTCTGTTATAATATCAAAATCAAGACATGTACCGACTCCGGCATCAGGATTAAGAAGTCCGCATAACATTCTCAGAAAAGTAGTTTTACCGCTACCGTTTGGGCCAAGAAAACCATATATACCGCCGTATTTAACCTGCATTTCCACTTTATCAACAACAACATTACTGCCAAAGCTTTTAGTTACTTCTTTTACATCAATAGCATATTTGCTTTTATTCTTCTTCATAATTAATTAAAAGTCACTTCTATAGGTTGCCCAGGATGAATGCTATTTGTAAGTTTACTGAATTCTGCATCAACCATATATACATATTTATTATTATTTTCCAGAGTATAAAGGTATGGCTCAGTATAATCAGCATCTGGTGCTATATATATAATTTTCGCATCATAAGCTTCAGTATTTCCAGTGAGTTTCACTTTAACTGTCTGCCCTAATTTTAGTTTGTTTACAATTTCTCCATTGACATAAAAACGAGCCTTGATTTTTGAAGGAGGAAGAAGAATTACAACAGGCTTTCCTTTGGAGACAAATTCTCCCTTCTGGTACAAAGTATCATATACCAACGCATCAGCAGGAGCATATTGAGTTATCTGCTTTAAATCCCAATCGGCTTTGTCCATTTCCGCCTTAGCTGCATTCTGTTCATTTACAGCAGCGGCTATTTTATCAGGTCGATCTCCCAGTTCTAAATATTTTCCATAGTCATAAGCTGCTTTGTAAAGAGAGGTGAAGCTTCTGAACATATAAGTAACCTGAAGGTTTTTTGTTGCTTCTATTGCATTAACTTTTCGTAATCCCTGAACAATTTTCTGACCAATTGATGCACCTTCCGAAAGGGTTTTTATAGCTTCTACAAGATCATTCCAGGCCTTCATTTTTTCAGCCCTAGCCCCTTTGTTCATATCTTTAACTGTATTACCGGCTGCATTATATAACTCTACTGATTTTTCATAATCATATTTCTGACTCACACCGTCAATTTTAAACAATTTGATGTTTTCCTTAACAGTAGTACCCTTGGATACATATAAATCTTCAATTTTTCCATCAAAATTAGAAGATACGTATAAATAATCAGCATCAACGTAACCGTAATGAACATTATTCTTTTCTTTGCATGAGGAAAGAAATCCTATTATTATCAGCAAAAATAGCAGAATTGGAAGCCGTTTAATCATAATTTTTCCTTTTATTTTTTATTTATATCTTAACAATTAGAAATTCTATAGAGTTGTGATTTACACGTCAATATGTA
>DASCNA010000162.1:0-2427 GCA_036011305.1 Victivallales bacterium | reverse complement strand
TGTGTTTTTGAGTGTTTTTAATTGGATTTAATGGTAAATCATTATTGTTATTGAACAAAATTTCTTTAAAAAAAATTAAACAATTACAAAATTCTTAATTAAGTGTAAAAATAAAAAAATATAAAAAATGCAAAATTTCCAATAATCGAAAATAGAGATCCATGTTGATTTCGAAAGAAAGGGCTCTGATTTACATCATTCGTTTGCAGCGTTATTTTTATCTTAGATCTTTAGCATTTTAATTTATCTATTTATTGAGGGCAACCTCCTCCCCTACTACATCTTCCTATCATGTTAGTATTTACCGGGCATTTACTACGACTAGGGATTATTATGCGAGTATCTTGGATCATCTTTGAGATCCTTTATAGAATATTTATGTTTTTATTATTTTTACGAAAGACTTTTCCTGCTGTATCTCTTTGGTTTATTTTTCATTAGATAGGCGTTCTCGATTTCTTTTATCTTCAAGAGCTTCAATTTTTATTAACTTGCCTTTCGTTAATAAGGACTTGGCTCACGCATCTTCACGTCTATTTTATTCACCTGTATGGCTTGACTCAGACTTGGAAGAAGCGTCTTCCCGGACCCTTGGTAACCGCGTCTGTTGTAAGGATTATTTTATTATTAGTAATATTTATTGAGATTTCTATGGTAGCCTCTCACGGGAGAAATGGATCCAACCTTCTTTCTCGAGGGTGATTAGTAACGAGAGCCATAAACTCGAGAGTTGATGTTATCCCGATTGGATTTCGACTGCGAGTATTTTAATAGCATTTTTTATTAAAGAATGTAATCTGAGTATTTGTTTTTCCGTTCTAGTTCGGCAGCTCGACGGCGTTGTTAATAGATTTTTCGGTTACGTGAGCCGGAGTTGTTGCGATTGCCATGGACGCGTTTACTGCTATAATCCATTTAATATCTCTAGGACCTCCTTCGTTGGCCTCTATTCCGTTAGTACTGTGCATGTGCAGAATGCTATTACTGTTTATGGTGATCTTGAGATTTTGATATCTTATCCTCGCTTCTCTTTTTCTTGTGTCTCTTTCTTCTCTAACTTTCCAGCTGGTCGATACTCTTACTAATACTATGTTTATCATCTTTACCACCTTTGCTGTCTTTTCCCGACTTATAACCAGCGAGAGTTTGTAAAAATGCTTATTTTTCAATTATTTTAGTTTGCAGCGGATCATAATTGCACGGGGGTAGAGTATCAGCCAGAACATGAAGGTTTTTAGGAACAACAATAGTTTTCATTAGCTCAGGATCACGTTCATCAACAACACTTTGTAAAGCGTTATCATTCATACGTTTGACAGTAGCTGGAAATGATAGCAGCTTGTTACAGGAAGGACGGAGTGAGGGGGATACTTAGAGGCAAACGTTTATGATATTAGATAAGTCTTTGGAATAGTGTGAAGGAATCTTAGCATAGTAACCTAAGAGAAATTAACAATTATGCAACTAAAATATCTTATTACCTCGTATGACTTTGTTATATAAACCTTCCATATCTTTCGCATGGAAAGGTGGTTTTAACGTTGTCATCTCGTAAAACACACATCCCATCGACCATATATCGGACTTCTCATTATACGGTTTATCCTTCCAAACCTCCGGACTTTGATTTATAAATTTTTCTTAAGAAATGAAATTACCTTGCGTAATATGGAGTTCCTGTTTGTGTATACAACAAACCTCTTTTGGCCAGTTTCGATACGTTCAGATCCCCAAGTTTTGCTGTCCCATCTTTATTGAGGAAAATATTGGCCGATTTCAGGTCACGATGGAAAATATTCATGTCGTGTAGGGCTTTTAGGCCTTTTATCATTTATATGAACACGTTCCAGATTTCGCTTTCCTTAAATAGTTTTTTCTTTTTAATATGAGTAACAATTTTTTAATATAAATCTCCATTATCACAGAATTCCATTATAATGCTACACAATGTAAGTTATTTTTAGTATTAAATGGAAAAACCATAGAGAATTCGTTTTTTCCTCGAGAAATGCCTCCTTATACATTATTACGTTGGGATGCCGAATAGATGCGAGGATCCTGACTTCATTTAGGGCATTGTATTTCTCTTTTTCGGATAAGTTCATTAATCTTACTTTCTTCAGGGCATAAATTGCGTGATCCGAAATACGTTTAACTTTATAAACACTCGAATAGGCTCCTTCTCCTTGTATAATTACAGGGGGTAGTTAGTAATAGTTTACCTAGTTTACTTATTATCTAGAAATCGCTTAAGGTCATTTTTTAAAGTTGAATACTTATTTGGAATGTTTATTATTAATAAAAAAATGTTTTTTTTTAACTTTGGAAATAATGATATTTTTAAAATTAAAATTTTATTAAAATTATTACTTTTTATTTATTTTGATATTTTCAATTTTTGTGTAATATTTAAATTTTTAAATTAAA
>DASCNA010000161.1:0-2800 GCA_036011305.1 Victivallales bacterium | reverse complement strand
TGAAAATAAAATTAAAATAAAAAACAGTCCATTATAAATTCTAATGAAAGAATGTTTGAATTATTTTAGCATCAATAATGAAACCTGGATATAAAATAAATGAAATTGATTGTTACTTCGGAGGCAAAGGAGGCTCAGGTGTAGAAAGATAATAAAGTTGTTAATTTACTTGAGTGTAATTCAGGCTAAATCTTCTCCTGCAAATATAATAAAGTTGTTAAATAAATATATATTAATATTATTTCCAAGTTTCAAACAAATAATAAAGTTGTTAATTTATTCTTCTATATCGGCTATACTATATTTTAAATCCAAGCAGTTTAAGTTTAAGTTTAACCTGAATCCGTGAGGTATATAAAGTTAAAATTTATCCACTGATAACCTGTTTTGCAGGGTTTATTTTTTATTTATCTTTCAGGCCTTCATTTTCTGAAAGCCCAGCTGAATTATTTTCTAAATTTCTTGATATTTATCGTTTTTAAGTAATATTATCTTTTACTATTACACATTAGGCTGAAATATCAAGAGTATAAATTAGAGTAAGGTAGTGAGAAAATCAATAGTAACAACGATTTAATTTTGATTGGTTAATATTTTATATAGGAAAATATTATGGAAATAAATTATGTATGCCCTAAAACAAAAAAACAACTGATCAAGCAGAGTGATGGATTATTGACGAATGACGGAATTATATACCCCTTTATCAGAGGGCATAATAATCTAAACATACCTAATTTTCTTATTGTTCAGGAACATGGCGAAGCAGCCAAACAGGCCTTGGTTATGTATGACCATAAATCTTCGACTAAGATTTATAGAAACTTTTTAGATTGGCTTTTTTTAACATTTGATGAAGATGAATCAATTTTCAGGGCAAATCTACTAGCAAAATTAAAACTCCAGAAAGGGTATAAGGTACTTATTACTGGTTGTGGTCTTGGAGATGACATACGACAAATAATTGATGTCATTGGTTCAGATGGTGTAGTGCACGCTAACGACCTTGCAGCGGAAATGGTAGTTGCTGCTTCCCATTATGTCATGCTAAACCAACCAAATTCAAAGAATATATTCCTCTCAGTATGTGATGCACAGAACCTTCCTTTCTCAGATAATTACTTTGATGCAGCATTTCATTTCGGTGGAATAAATCTTTTTGACAACATAAAGTTGTCTATAGAGGAAATGGAAAGAGTAGTAAGACCAGGTGGTCGAGTTGTCTTTGGAGATGAAGGTGTTGCACCCTGGCTGCGGAATATAGAATACGGACGTATAGCAATTAATAATAACTCTTTGTGGGCAGCTACAGCTCCGCTTGATTTATTACCAAGATACTGCATGGATGTTCATTTATCTTGGGTGCTTGGGAATTGCTTTTACGTGATTGATTTTGAAGTATCAGACAGTGGCCCTTATATGAATAAAGATATGGGCCATAAAGGAACGAGAGGTGGCAGTATGAGAACCAGGTATTTTGGTCAGCTGGAAGGTGTTACAGAGGAAAGCAAGAATTTTGTGCTAGAAGATGCAGAGCGCAAAGGAATTAGTATACATGATTGGCTTGAGCAAGTTATTAATGAGAAAAAACAGCTATAGTAAATCTATTTTGAATTCAATAGAAAGCAGGGACGCTAACGAATAAGGATAGATAGTTTTTTCAAAAGACTAAATTCAGTATTTGTGATAGAGTGTAATAGAGTAACAACTATCTTATTCGGGTTATTGTACAAGTCTGAATCATTCAAGATTCACTATATATATCCTGGATTCCTGGTGCTGACAGAAAAATACAAAAATCAATTGTACGTTAAACTGTATTGAAAGAAACAGCAGTTACAGGAAATGGGCAGTTGATATTGTTAATTTATTTGGGTGTAATCCAGGCTAAACTCACTTCTGCAAATATAATATGAACATAATAGAGAATCCCTTTTTATTGCTTAAAAAATTAAGCTCGCTATTACTTCGACATACTAAAAAATTCAAGTATTTGCTCTGATCCACAACATTTAGGAAAGAGCCTAATAAATTAAAAGCCTTAACTCCATCCTTACTTTTCATTAATATATCAATATCGCACATTAATCTACAGAAAGAATCTCTGTATAGAGTGTTAGCAAGAGCAGAACCTTTGAAACGAATGTACTCAATACCCTTAACATTCAATAACTGGATAGTTTCTTTAAGCTTAAGTTGCTTACGTCTTCTAATATCAATAACGCAGGCTGACTCGTTAAACTTCTCCATTTCTAAAGATAAGTCTCCAGGATAGTCTATTTTATTACGACGCAAAATAGTATATACAAGAACTTGAAGGTGTTGTTTTTTAGCAAAGTCAAAAACTGATATCATTCATCATCCGAAACATCAGCAAAACTATCACAATTGAAGCATCCAGGCAGTATGCGGATAAATAAGTTTTCCAAACTACTGTTGTCCATAGTATTAATTCTACATTAAGGGTTTTATTTAAATAAAAAATGTTAAACCACTGCACTGTTTTATAGGAATATTGGGCAAACTGAAATAATACAAAAAACTACAATCAGCTATTATAGCAAATTCTAACAGGTCTACGAGCCCAGTTGCTCAAAATATTATCATTTAGTTCATTATAATTATTAAACATATTTTTAGGGTGTTTAATTGTATTAAATTTTACATCGACCCCAGTTTCTTGTTTGAGGTAATTATAGTTTTCACTCGTTTTATTCTTAACCCAATTTTTATTATTTGAAATAAACAGTTTAATTTCATTTTTTATTATCTGTTTTATTATATTTACTCCACCCTCTCT
>DASCNA010000160.1:0-4035 GCA_036011305.1 Victivallales bacterium | reverse complement strand
AATGAAGGGGAATTTCTAAGAAAAGGTCAAAGTATTGCACATATCGTAACAAAAAAGAATATGAAAATTCTTGTATTTTTAAAAGCATCTCACTTTTCTAAAAAAATAAGAAAAGGGCAGGGGGTGACAATTGTTCTTCCTGACAACAGAAAGCTCAAAGGAAAAGTTTTAGCAAATCCCATACTAGCAAAAATTGAACCGAATACTTCTAATTTGGTTAGAGATGGGAAAAATAAAATATTAGTAACAATAGTTCCAGATCAAGATTTTCCTTTAGAATGTAAAATTTTTCATTTACCGGTTAAAGTTTACTTTTAGATGGTTAAGCCGTTTAGTTGCAGTAACTAATGATTAGATATTGATTTTTCTTGCTAATGTTGCAATGGATGTTGGTGAATATTTATTTAACTTTGTAGATTCATTATCCCACCAGTCTTCGTATAAATCTGAAATAACAAATCCTGCTTTTGTCTGCCCACCAATTTGAGTTTCCAATGAGTGGCTGAATTCGAAGGCTAATTTGTTTTTTTTCAGCTTTGCCTGCTGTTCTTTGGTTAAACTGTCAATATCCGAATATGGAAGTTTGTATTTTACTTTATAATTACCTGTTTTATCAGCTTCAAAATGATCAAATAAATAGAAAGAAGGATTCATAAAACCGGAGAGTAGTCTGCCACCGAATTTTAGTACTCTAAAACACTCATTCCATACTTTCGTTATGTCAGGAGCAAATACATTTGAAATAGGGTGAAAAATTATATCAAAAGTTTCATCAGGAAAATGAGATAAATTTGCCATTTCTTCCTGTATTATTTCGATTTTAAGATTTTCTCTGTCAGCTACCAATTTATCTTTTTTAAGTTGCTCTGATGATAAATCAAGACTTGTTACAATTGCACCCGCAGCAGCGAACACTGGTGCCTGCTGGCCTCCACCGGAAGCTAAGCAGAGTATTTTTTTATTTTTAATGTCCCCAAACCAACTTTTGGGAACATTTTTATTTGGAGTCAATATAACATTCCATTTTCCATTTTTTGCCTGTACAATGGTTTTATGATCTACAGGAATGCTCCACCTTATACCTTCTTTAGATTCTTTATCCCAATTTTTTTGATTATATTCTATTATATCCATATTAATTTCCCCCGTTAACATTGCATTGGCAGAATATAAAATTTATCCTGAAACTGAAAAGATACAAATAAAATATTATTAACAATTAATAATGATTTGATGAACGATTTATAGTTCAAATATATTTTTATTTAAGATGTAGCAATAAATACATAAATAATTAATAATTAAGTAAACTCCATTTTAGTATTACAAATGATATTTTATTGAGGTTGTTTATTATGAAAAAAAGCCTGAAGTTTTCACTTTTAACATTGATGATCCTTTTTATGGCACAGTTTAATCTTAGTGCAGAAAGCACACCTGTCAAATTCTGTCTCTGGCCTCCTGCAAATGAACCTTACTTCTTTGGAATAATTGATAATTCAGTGAATTTAGGATTTCCTGATATCGATAAAGTTTACGGATTGAATATAGGGCTGATTAATTTTGCAGACGAGGTAGTCGGCGTTGATTTCGGCTTATTCGGCTCTGTATCGAAAAATGTATACGGAATTAAAGGAGCTCTGATATCTAACGGAGAGACGTTGAGTGGGTGTGAATTTGGAATAGCTAATCTGGAAAATAAGGCTTCAGGTTTCCAGCTTGGTATATACAATCAGGCAAGTAAATTAATAGATGCATTTCAGCTGGGATTAGTTAACAGAGCATATACCGGCAACGGATTGCAGATCGGCGGAGTTAATATTATGGAAAATGGATTTCTGGGAATATTCCCTGTTTTTAACTTCCCGGCAGACTGGATTTTTCCCAAAGATACCATTTACTAATACGAACAGCTTATGAGGCTAACTCAAAAAGGTAAAATAACTATATTAACAGCTTCAGTTGTCTGCATAGTATGTTTTACCTATTACACAATATTACATATTATGTTTTATAATGAAGTAATACCTTCGAGTTTAGATGTTTTATCTGATCATACATTGCGCGTGGGAATTAAAATCACTGAGATTTCTTCTTATTTTTCTGCACTGAGCCTTTTAATTCTACTATATTATTCTATTAAGAAAGCTTACATAAACTACAAAAGGCAGGTAAGATATAAGTTTTTTATTTGCTCCACATTTTTATATTTAATCTACTTACTATTTTATAATCCTATTGGTTTATTGTTTTTATACAGGCATCCTATTATAGTGACTTATGTGATATTTTGGAATATTGTACATTTTATAGTAATTGTTTATACTATTATTTTTATACTAAAGACGTTGGGAGAATAAAAACTTATTCTTATGTTAGAAAATAGAACAAAAATTACCATTGATGCATACAACAAATGTGCTCCTGTTTTTGCAAAAATATTTAAGAATTATAGACGGTATCAAAATATTCTTGTTAAATTCCAAAATAAATACTTAAATAAAGTTTCATCAATATTAGATATCGGGTGCGGTTCAGGCAATAACTCAAAACTGCTGTTTGATCTTAACAATAATTATCACATTACAGGTGTCGACCTTTCTGATAAAATGATTAAATTGGCTAAGATAACTGCACCTCATTGTATTTTTGATGTACAGGATATTCGGGAGCTGGAATTTCAGAATAAATTTGATGCTATTATATCGTCATTCAGCATAGTTCATTTAACAAATGAGGAAACAATTTTCTTATTCCAAAAAATGAATGAACTTTTAAACATTGGAGGATATCTGTATTTAAGTTTTATGTCCGGTAAAAAACCAGGTTTTGAAACAACAAGTTTCTCTAAGAAATTCTTCTATTTTAATTATTTTGAGAAAGATTATATTATAAATAAATTAAAAAAATCTTCTTTCAATATACTTGATGTGATAAAAGAGGATTATAGAGAATCAAATAATACTTTCACAAATGAATATTTCATTTTTGCCCAGAAAAATAATTAGAATAAGCGTAAAGCATTGTTCTATTATAAAGCATACAAGAAACAGAAAATTTTAAATAACTATGAAAAAACTCAATATTATAGGCTGTGGTAATGTCGGTAAAACTCTGGGCTTTTTATGGTCTAAGGGAAAAGTTTTTGAAATAGGGGATATACTGGACAGTACATTGGAAAGTTCTCGCAATGCTGTAGACTTTATAAAATCCGGTAATTCTATTTTAAGTTTAGATGAAATGCAACCGGCGGATATTTTTTTAATATCCACTCCAGATGATAAAATATTGAACTGTTGTCAGGAACTTATTGAATCTAAAGTTTTAAATTCTGAAAATATAGTTTTTATATGCAGCGGATCTATTCAGTCCAGCACTCTTAAGATCCCTAAAGAAAAATGTATTTATACAGCAAGTATCCATCCCATTAAAAGTTTTGCTGATCCCAATATATCCATAAATACATTTACAGGAACATTCTGTGCATCGGAAGGGGATAAAGACGCAGTTGAAATTTTAACTGATGCTTTTCAGAAAATTGGAGGAAAGGTGTTTTCTATAGATTCAGAGTTTAAAATTTTGTACCACTCCGCTACTGTGATAGTGTGTAACTATTTAACAGCTCTTTTGGAATACGGTACTCAAACATTCATAAAATCAGGTGTTGATAGAAAAACAGCGCTGAAGATCATGGAACCGCTTGTACAGGGTACAGTTGATAATATTTTTAAATTTGGTACTGTTAAGGCTCTTACAGGCCCAATAGCAAGAGGTGATTTCAGTATTGTTTCCAAGCAGTTGGATGCACAGAATAAATGGAATATTGATTATGGAAATCTGTATAAAGACCTTGGCAAAGTGGCTTTAGGATTATCTAAAAAACAGGGAACGACATCGAATAAAAATATAACAACATTATCAGAAATCCTGAATTAATGTATTTGTGTATAGCATTATACGAATAATTATATATATAAATTATAAATATTATCTTTTTTTATGTATTCCATAGCTTGCGAAAAAAGTATATACCAT
>DASCNA010000159.1:0-48088 GCA_036011305.1 Victivallales bacterium | reverse complement strand
CTCACTATAATTAGAGCATTATTGGCAGAAGGTAATATAGAAGAGGCACAGAATAATTTAAGAACTCTACTTTTATTTTATCCTGAGAATAAAACAGTATTATCTTTATTGGGAGGTATTTATTATTTATCTGGGGAATATGATAGAGCAATAAATATTTTTGGCAGAATTATAACTTTGTATCCTGAAGATATTTTGGCAAGAGAAAACATTGGCCTTATTTTTGAAAAAAAAGGGGAATATGATAAAGCTATAAATGAATTCATTAAGGTACTAACTATTTCCAAAGAATCACCAATTCCATATTTGCATTTAGCAGGGATTTATTCTGTAATTAATAAAAAAAATAAAGCAATATATTATTTTCAAATTGCACACTCTCTTCTTGGTAATAAAATAATAGCAATATCTTATGACCCTGTTTATAATAATATCAGAAATATGCCTGAATTTGTTGCCATAACACAAAAGCCTGCCAATAAAACAGAAACTGATTTAAATAAATAATATTTTAAATAAATTATGAGTTTTATTAAAGTTTTATCTGAAAATGTAAGTAATAGAATTGCTGCTGGTGAAGTTATAGAAAGACCAGCTTCTGTTGTAAAGGAATTGGTTGAGAACTCAA
The DNA here is from genome assembly GCA_036011305.1 of Victivallales bacterium. Taxonomy (GTDB): domain Bacteria; phylum Verrucomicrobiota; class Lentisphaeria; order Victivallales; family GWF2-38-69; genus DASCNA01. Next base: position 47,460 of record DASCNA010000159.1, on the reverse strand, counting down.
TTGACTCAGGTGCTGATAAAATAATAATTAAAACCGAAAATGCTGGAAGTAAGTCTATTTCTGTTATCGATAACGGAATAGGTATGGATCAGGATGATGCATTACTATGTCTTGAACCTCACGCAACAAGCAAAATCAGATTCGAGGATGATATAAATCATATTAAAACAATGGGATTTAGAGGAGAGGCTTTGCCGAGTATTGCATCTGTTTCAAGATTCAGATTAAGAACAAGAACACAAGGTCCTATTGAAGGTCACGAAGTAGTTGTTAATGGAGGTAAATATATATCTGAGTCACCTATTGGGTGTGCCAAGGGAACAGAGATAAGAGTAAATGATTTATTTTATAATACTCCTGCAAGAAGAAAGTTTTTAAAATCTAAAATAACAGAAGAAAAACATATATTTGAAACAGTATGTTTATTATCGATTGCCCACTCTGAAATTTCATTTGAACTCAATGTAGATGGGAAAAATATATTAACTTCACCGGGTGATAAAAACCTTGAGTCCCGACTTGGTATATATTTAGGCAAAAAAACAGTGAAAGAATCTATTTTTATCGATTACGAAAAGTTAGGTATAAATATTCATGGTTATGTATCAAAACCAGGAATGGTAAAAAGTTCAAGAAGAGAACAAAGGTTTTTCGTAAATGGAAGACCGATTAAATCAGTTATGTTATCAAATGCGGTAAGAGATGCATATAATACAATGGTAATGAAAGGTTCATTTCCCATTGTTACACTATTTGTAGAGCTTAATGCTGCAGATATAGATGTTAATGTACATCCTGCTAAGCATGAAATTCGATTTAAAAATGAAAGACAGGTAAGCCATATAATTCAAACAGCAATAAAAGATGGATTATCATCAGGCCTGAATCCTTTACCGTCAGTTAATGTAAATAATATTCCTGTTAGATCATTGATTGACTCTGCAGAAATAGATTATTCATTAAAATCCAGTAGGGATAATCATCAGGACGAAGAGATATTTTTTACAGTGGAACAAGTAGAAAAAACTCCGTTAATAGATAATAAAAAATCTAATTTATATAATTCAGAAAAATTTATTGAGCAAAAAAATACGAAATCCTATACAAATAGAAAACAGAATATACATATTTGTTCTGAGAATAAATTATCACTTCCAGGATGCGGTTATATTAATGTTTTGGCTATATTAGATAAAACATATATTTTATGTCGCTCGGATTTAGGATTGATTGTCATTGACCAACATGCTGCACATGAAAGGATATTGTTTGAAAAACTATTAAATGAACATTCTCAGGATAATTTATCACAACAATTATTAATTCCAATTACGATTGATTTATCAAGAATTGAACTGAATCTAATCAAAAGAAACATAAAAATTTTTAATAATTTGGGTTTTCAAATAGATGTTTTTGGAGATGAAACTATACTTTTGACATCTATTCCTCATTCAATAATTATGGATAATATTTCAGGTTTGATATCTGATTTACTGGATGACATTATTAATAATAAAGAAATGCTAAAAAACCTGAATGAAGAAAAATTAGCAAAAATAGCATGCCGCCATGCTGTAAAATCTCATGATTATCTGGTAAAAGTTGAAGCTGAAGAATTATTAAGGGAGTTAGTAAAATGCCAACTTCCTTTTTCCTGCCCGCATGGGAGACCTACTGTAATTAATATTTCTTATAAAGAACTTGAAAAGAGATTTGGTAGAAAACTCTAAAGTCAGACTTTTACGTGATCTATAACTTTTTTAAAAATTTTGCCTGCTGCTCTGGTGGGAGAAATATTATTGCCTTTGACTTCCTGTTTAATTTTTTTAATATATTCCTTAACTTCAGGAATGTTAAAAAGATACATTTTGAGGTTATCTTCAAGCATTGTCCACATCCAACTTACAGATTGATCCTGGCGCCTAGCTTTCAATTCACCAGTTCTATTGAATATAGCATTATGTTTCTTTATCATTTCCCAGATTTCATCTATGCCTGTAAACTCCCGTGCGCTGCATGTAAGTACCGGAGGTGACCAGTTTTCAGAAGTAGGTGTAAGAATGTGCATTGCATTTTCATAAATCTTCTTGGCAAGTAAGGCTTGTTGCGAGTTTTTATCATCAGCTTTATTTATCACTATTGCATCGGCCAGTTCAAGAACTCCTTTTTTAATTCCCTGAAGTTCATCTCCGGCATTTGGGAGCATGAGGACTAAAAAAAAGTCTACCATTGAAGCTACAGTTGTTTCTGACTGTCCCACTCCTACAGTCTCAATAAGAATAGTATCAAATCCTGCAGCTTCACATAAAAGCATTGTCTCTCTTGTTTTTTGAGCTACTCCTCCAAGATAAGTTGAAGAAGGTGATGGCCTTATAAATGCATTTGAACATGATGCCAGTTGTTCCATTCTTGTTTTATCTGCTAAAATACTTCCTCCGCTGACTGAACTGCTTGGATCTATTGCCAGGACTGCTACTTTATGATCTCTATTTGCTACATGTATTCCAATGGCTTCAATAAATGTACTTTTGCCTACTCCAGGTACACCGGTAATTCCCAGTCTAATTGATTTTCCTGTATGGGGCATTATATTTGTTAGTATTTCATGGGATATTTTTTGGTGTTCAGGCAAAGTACTTTCTATTATTGTAATTGCTTTCGATAAAGCGATCTTATTTTGATCTAAAATTCCCTCTACATAATCATTTGCGGTTTTAAATTTCATAGTAAATCTATTTTTTAAATATTCAGTTCAGGCAGCATACTGCCATGTTTTATTAAATTTTGGTGCAATTCAAAGCATTTAGCTAAATCATGTCTGATGTGATTAGCAGGTAAAGCATTAAAATAATTCATTAAATAGTTTTTGTATGCTGGGTGAACACAGTTTTTTATGATCTCCATAGCACGATCTTTAGGCGATTTAGCTCTAAGATCAGCAACTCCTCTGTCAGTTATTATAATATCAACAGAGTGTTCACTGCTGTCAACATGAGTGCACATAGGAACGATAGCTGATATTTTTCCCTGTTTTGCGATTGCAGGACAGACAAAAATTGAAAGATAAGCATTTCTGGCGAAATCTGCACTTCCGCCTATTCCATTCATCATTTTCGTTCCAAGTACATGAGTTGAGTTTATGTTACCATAGATATCAGCTTCTAATGCAGTGTTTATAGCAATTACTCCAAGTTTGCTGGCAAATATTGGACTGTTCGATATTGATTGGGGTCTAAGAACAATCTTCTTTGCGAAATAGTCCATATTGGAATAGATTTTTTCCAAACTTTTAGGTGTAATAGTCAGTGCACAGGTACTGGCGCCTATGAGTTTTTCATCTTCCATAAGTTTCACAAGTGAATCCTGTAGAACTTCAGTGTACATCATAAATGGAGGTAGATCAGGATGAGAGCCAAGCCCGTTCATTACTGCATTTCCAATATTTCCAACTCCGCTTTGAATAGGTAAAAAAGATTTTGGCAATTTACCTGAAGAGATTTCATTTAATAGAAAATTTACTACATTATTGCTGATTGCCTGACTAAGTTCATTTGAAGCTGAGAAATCCGGAACTTCATCAGGAAGGTTTGTGTTGACAATACCAAGAATTTTTTTTGGGTCAACTTCAGCATAAGGTTTGCCCACTTTGTCCAAAGGTGTTAATATTGAAAATAAATCCTGCATAGGAGGATTTTTCAGTTCAACAATATCCGTCATTTCAGATAAACGTTTTGAATGGTATTGATTCAATTCAATAATGACTTTGTCAGCAACTCTTAAAAGTGTAGGAGAAATTCCTATAGAAGTAGATAAGTAAACTTTTCCATCAGAAGTTATTTCAGTTGCTTCAATTACAGCCACATTAATTTTTCCAAGTCCACCTCTTGAAACTATTCTTGGAAGCTGAGATAAATGAATGTCAACAAAATTAATCTTTTCTTCGTTTATTTTTGCTCTCATGAATTTTGATGATTGGTATCCATGTCTGTAATTAACAGCATCGGCTTCAGCTAGGACACCATCTAAACTTTCACAATTGGAGGCCCCTGAAACAACATTGATTTTGTATTCATTTCCATTAGTATGTAAAGCTTTAGCCTGTTTTGCAATTGCTGTAGGAACAGCTTTTGCTGAGCCGGCTGCAGTAAAGGCACTAAAACCGACTGTAAATTTATCTTTTATAAATAAAGCAGCCTCTTCCGCACTTAATATTGGGAAATTATTATAATTACTCATTAATTAAACTCATTTCTATAAAGATTTACTTACCTTTGAAAACGGGTTTTCTTTTCTCAAAGAAAGATTTTAGCCCTTCTTTATAATCTTCGCTATTATAGACTGTTCTTCTTCCTGCTTGTATTCTTTCAAAAGCTTCGGGGTTCAGTGGGGATGCTTCTGATAAAACTCTCATTTCTTCTTTCATTACTGAAATAGCAAGCGGTGCATTATGGATTATATAATCTAACCGCTTATTTATCATATCGTCTAATTCTTCTGTTTCCACAGCCCTTGTAATCATACCTATCATTTCGGCCCGTTCTGCAGAAGTAGGTTTTGCAGTAAAAATTAGTTCCTTTAAAATAGGTATGCTAATATTTTTCATAAAATTTAAAATCCCAGCTAAATTATATGGTATTCCAAGTTTAGCAGGAGTAACTGCAAAAGTAGAATCTAATGAGGCGTAAATCATATCGCAGCTCATAATAAGTTCGCATGCACCACCCCAGACACTTCCTTCAATTTGAGCTATAACCGGGTAGTGGGTAGTTTGAATAGCTCGAACCACTTTTCTTAAAGGATCATAGTAAGTCAGAGGATCTACTTTTCCTGTCGGTAATTCTTTTACATCATGCCCTGAGGACCATACTTTAGCTCCTTTTATTGCTCTAATAACGGCTGCACGAACTTTTTTTGCTTCAAATTTATCCAGTGATGCTATTATATCAGAAATTAATTCTTTGCTGAGAGCATTCAGGTGCTTTGGATCGTTTAATATTATAGTTCCGACATCATTTTCAATTTTAGTTATTACAAGTGACATTTTATCCCTCAATTGATTATAAGGGCAGTATTCTGCCCTTATTATAAATAAATTATTACAACTCTTTTTCTATTGCATCAAGTATAGAGTTTGCGCAATCTATGATATTTGATCCAGGGCCAAATACTCCAACGGCACCGTCTTTATAAAGTTCATCATAATCTTGATGAGGAATAACACCTCCAATAAAGACTTTAATTTCTGGACAGCCTAATTTATTTAATTCATTTATAAGTGTAGGCACAATGTATTTATGGCCTGCAGCAAGAGAAGATGCTCCGATAGCATGAACATCATTTTCAACAGCCATTTTTGATGCTTCTTCAGGTGTAACAAACATTGGAGTTAGATCTACATCAAACCCTAAGTCTGCAAGTGCTGTTGCAATAATTTTACTGCCTCTATCATGACCATCCTGCCCTATTTTTGCAATTAATATTCTAGGTCTTCTGCCTTGATTTGATGCGAACTCTTCTGTACGTTTACGTATATTGCTGAATCCTTCATTATTATCACTGTATTCTGAAGAGTAAACTCCTGAAATTAATTCAGTTGTTGCTTTATATCTGCCAAATACTTTTTCCATAGCGTCGCTAATTTCTCCCACAGTAGCTCTGGCTCTTACTGCTGGTATTACAGCTTCTAGAAGGTTTCCGTCAGATTCAGCCATCTTTGTTATATGCTCAAGTGCTTTCTGAACTTCTTCGCTGTTTCTATCTGCCTTTAGTTTTTTAAGAGCTTCTAATTGTTCGATTCTTACTTCATCAGAAATTTGAAGAACAGGAACATCATCTTCTTCTTTTAGCTGATATTTATTGACACCGACAATCACATCCTCGACCTGTTCAATTCTGGCCTGTGTTCTTGCAGCAGCTTCTTCAATAAGCTTTTTAGGCATACCTGATTCTATAGCTTTAGCCATGCCGCCAAGCCCTTCAATTTCTTTAATTATTTTTTCAGCTTCATTTATTATTGAATTTGTGAGGCTTTCAACATAATAACTTCCACCCATAGGATCAATTACGTGACAGATCTGTGATTCTTCCTGAACTAGAATTTGTGTGTTCCTTGCTATTCTGGCAGAAAAATCAGTAGGTAAACCGATGGCTTCATCAAAAGAGTTTGTATGGAGAGATTGTGTTCCTCCTAGTACTGCGGCCATACATTCAATGGTAGTCCTTATGATGTTATTATATGGATCTTGTTCAGTTAAACTCCAGCCTGAAGTCTGACAGTGTGTTCTCAGCATGCTTGATTTATCATTCTTAGGGTTGAATTTTTTCATTTCATTGAACCATAAATAGCGGGCTGCTCTAAGCATTGCTATATTCATGAAAAAGTTCATTCCAATACCGAAGAAAAATGATAATCGCGGTGCAAAGTCATCAACATTTAAACCACCTTGAATAGCAGATTTAACATATTCTACTCCGTCAGCAATAGTAAATGCTGCCTGGAGTACAGAGTTTGCACCTGCTTCCATCATATGATATCCGCTAATACTTACAGTATTATATTTTGGCATATTTTTTGAACAGTAACCTATAATATCAGAAATTATTCTCATAGAGGATTGCGGAGGATAAATATAAGTATTTCTAGTCAAAAATTCTTTAAGAATATCATTTTGAATTGTTCCCATCAATTTTTCCTGTGGAACACCTTGTTCTTCTGCAGCAACAATATAACCGGCTAAAACAGGGAGAACAGCACCGTTCATTGTCATTGATACAGACATCTTATCTAAAGGAATTTGATCGAAAAGAATTTTCATGTCTTCTACGCTGTCAATGGCAACACCAGCTTTACCAACATCGCCCGCTACTCTTGGATTATCTGAATCATAACCTCTATGTGTTGCTAAGTCAAAGGCAACCGATAGGCCTTTCTGGCCAGCGGCTAGATTTTTTCTGTAAAATTCATTAGATTCTTTGGCTGTAGAAAAACCTGCATACTGGCGAATAGTCCATGGTCTTCCAGCATACATTGTAGGATATGGGCCTCTTATAAACGGTGCCAGTCCTGGCATTGTATTTAAATGTTCAATATCTTCTAAATCCTTAGCTGTATATAAAGGTTTAATTTTAATATTTTCTGGAGTTTTCCAGTCTAAAGAAGATATTTCTTTTCCTCTTAGCTGCTTAGTTGCTGCTTCTTTCCAGTCATTAATATTAGATGACATTTTAATAATCCTCTTTTATTATATTTCCTCTTTTAGTCGCGAAGAAGTAATTAAAATTAATGGAGGTCTGGCTTAGTATGTTTTTTACAGTGGCGCGACCGCTCTCGATTCTCACAAGATTCTCCATAATAGTACTAAAACAATTTGTTAAAATAATCATTAAAATGAAAAACGGTACTACATTTGAATTTTTATTTAAATCTTCCAAATATAATACCATTTTGAAAATAAAATTAACTATTTAGATGCAAGACCTATTCCTATTTCAATAGCTTCTTTGTTCATTTCAACAAATTTCCCCGGCATTCTAGCTTCAATTATTTTGAAGAGAGAAGCAGGTTTAATAATTTGTGTTATATGAATAACTGCACCTAGCATACACATATTTAATACAATTGGATTACCTATTTTCTCCATTACAGCATCATACATGTCAAGTTCCTTGAGTATTGCATCAGAAGTTTTACCGGGAGTTACAAATCTGCTGTCAGTTATGACTGTTCCTCCAGGTATAATCAGATGAGAAAATTTTCTGTAAGATTCCTGTGTAAGGCAAACAAGTACACTAGGGTTCATAACCTTTGGATAGTTAATCTTGGATGAAGATATTATTACATCGCTTCGTGTAGAACCACCTCTAGCTTCAGGTCCGTAAGACTGACTTTGAACAGCAAAAAGATCTTCATGTAACACAGCTGCTTCTGCTAAAATAATCGCAGCAGTAATTACACCTTGCCCCCCAGAGCCTGAAAAAATCATTTTATATTTGTCCATGATTATTATCCTTTCACGCTTGCTGTAGCTTTTTCAATTATTTTATCGTATTTATCGCAATATTCACCTTTTTCTGTTTGAACGAAGATACCTCTTTCAATCAGTTCAGGATTTTCCTGTTTGGCTTTAGAGCCTATAGTAGTTGTAGATGTCTTTAGGTATTCAAGCATTGTAGTAGTATCTTTTTGCTTGTTTTTTCTTCCAAAATAAGTTGGACATTGAGTCAATACTTCAACAACTGAAAATCCTTTATGCTGTATTGATTTTTTCAAAATATCCTTAAGCTCATTAATATGGAATGCAGTAGTTCTTGCTACAAAAGTTGCACCTGAACCTTTAGCTAATTCAACAATATCAAATTCATAGTCAATATTTGTATATGGTGCAGTAGTAGCATAAATCCCTTCTCCTGAGAGAGGAGAGAACTGTCCGCCTGTCATACCGTAGATTCTGTTATTCATTATGATCGCAGTCATATCAATATTTCTTCTACAGGCATGAATAAAATGATTACCACCTATCGCAGCAGCATCTCCATCACCCATAGGAACAATAACATTTAATGACGGTTTACTAAATTTTACACCTGTAGCAAAAGCTAATGCTCTACCGTGTAGTGTATGTAAAGTGTGACAGTCTACATATCCTACTATTCTTGATGAACAGCCAATGCCTGAAACCATACATAAATCATTTTTATGAATACCAAGTTCTTCAACTGCAGTTAATAATCCCTGTAATACAATTCCATGTCCGCAACCTGAACACCATATGTGAGGGAAAAACCTTTTTCTTATATAGTCTTTAATAGGCATGGTCTATAATCCCCTTCCTTGAATTACTCTTAATACATTTAAAACGTCTTCAAAGTTAATCAGAGTGCCGTCATATCTATTACAAAGATAAACTTTATCAGGGTCATCTAGTGCCGATTTAACTAATTGAAGGACCTGTCCCATATTCATTTCAACTACTACAATATTTTTTGCATTTTTGCATAGATCAGCTATTACATGCTCAGGGAAAGGCCAGATTGTTTGGAGTTCAAGTAAGCCAACCTTTCTATCACGTTTTCTGGAATAGTTTACAACTTCCAATGCAGTCCTAGCTGAAGAACCATATGAAATTAAAATTGTTTCGGCATCTTCTAGATAGAATTTTTTATATTTACAAATTTTATTAGGATGGGTGTCAATTTTATCAACTAAATGCCTCATCAAATTGTGAATGCTACTTGGACTTCCTGTCGGGAATCCCCACATATCGTGAAATAGGCCAGTTACATTATATCTATGTTCACCACCAAAATCTGACATTGGTAAACGTCCATCTTTTCTTGCGAAGTAAGGGTGGTAATCTACACCTGCTTTAACTGATGTTCTTAATCTGTTGACAGTAGGGATTCTTCCCTGTTCAGGAATGACAAGTTTTTCTCTCATATGGCCAACTACTTCATCAAGTAGAAGAACAACTGGAGTTCTAAAAGTTTCTGCAATATTAAAAGCTTCAATTGTCATTTCAAAAACATCCTGGATATTTGAGGCAGTAATAGCAACAATAGAGTGATCTCCGTGGGTACCCCATTTGGCCTGCATAATATCGCCCTGACTTACGTGTGTTGGATTACCGGTTGACGGTCCTCCTCTTTGTACGTTAACTATGACGCATGGAATTTCAGCCATAATAGCATAACCCAAAGATTCCTGTTTCAATGAAAAACCCGGTCCACTGGTTGCCGTTAAGCTTTTACAACCTGTTAAGGAAGCTCCGACAATAGCGCTCATTGATGCTATTTCATCTTCCATTTGAATGAATTTACCGCCACTTTGCGGTAACCTGTAGGAAAGATGCTCTGCTATTTCTGTTGAAGGGGTTATTGGATAACCGGCAAAGAAGTTACAGCCGGCATATATCGCGCCTTCCACACAAGCTTCATTCCCTTGAATAAATCTAACTTTTCCGTCCATTATGAAACCTATTTATTCATTATTTTTTAAATTTAACTTCAATAGCGAAATCTGGACATCGCAACTCACAAAGTCTGCAACCTATACAGCTTTCGAGATCTACAACTTCAGCTTTATTGTCTTTAGAAAGCTGTAAAGTGTTTTTCGGACAAAAATGTATACAAATGCCGCAACCTTTACACCACTCTTTGTCTATGACAATTTCCTTTACTTGTTTTTTAGGCATTCTGATTTCCTTAGAAAAATTAATAATTTACAAATTTTTGTTTATTTTAATTACGAAATTCATATGAAAACTATAAAATGCTGTAATATAAAAAAACCGATAAATTAATATAAGATTTTTGATGGCTTAATCAAGCTTTATACAAACATAAACTAGTGATTTGATTCACATAAAATTAAACTTATTGATTAATGTATTATCTGAATTTTGCATTGAATCTGAATTTATCTTGAAATTGTTACAAAATATAAGTAAATTCTATAGTAATAGTTTGTTACAAAAATGATTTAAGACTTTTATAATTGTTTAAATTAAAAATAGGTGGATAAATGAGTAAGTTAGATCACATTGGTGTGGTAGTTAAATCTATTGATGAAGCTTTAAAACTTTATTCCGGTTTACTCGGTATTGATCCTGCTGGTGAAGAAGTAATAGAGGCTAGGGGGATTAAAGTATGTTTTCTGGATGTTGACGGAGTAAAAATTGAATTGCTTCAGCCAATCAGAGAAGATTCAGAAATTTCTTCTTATTTGGAGAAAAAAGGAGAAGGGCTTCATCATTTAGCTTATAATGTTGAAAATGTTAAAGAATTGATAGGTAAAGCAAAAGAACTTGGAATAAAGCCTCTCACTGATGAACCAAAACCTGGGGCACATAATACCCAGGTTGTTTTTATTCATCCTAAAACTGCTAATGGTGTATTAACTGAATTAGTTCAACATTAAGGAGCAATAAAATGGCTGAAAGTAAAATAATGGATTATGTAAATAATATCCTCGCAAAACTTAACACTCAAAAAAATACTTTAGATTTGGCTGGTGGAGAAAAAGCAATAGAAAAACAACATGCCAAGGGAAAGTTAACAGCTCGTGAAAGGATAGAGCTTCTGCTGGACAGGGATTCTTTTGATGAAATTGATAAATTTGTTCAGCATAGAGGAACAAATTTTGGTTTAGATAAAAAGGAGATTCCTTATGATGGTGTTGTAACTGGACTTGGAACAATTGATGGTAGAAAAGTTGCAGTATTTTCACAGGATTTTACAGTTCAGGCAGGGTCACTTGGAGAAATGCATGCTAAAAAAATCATGAAAGCCCAGGATCTTGCAATGAAATACGGTATTCCTCTTATTGGAATTAATGACTCAGGAGGTGCTCGTATTCAGGAAGGTGTTGATGCACTTTTCGGGTATGGAGGAATTTTCCTCAGAAATACTCATGCCTCAGGAGTTATTCCGCAAATTTCTATTATAGCAGGGCCATGTGCCGGCGGTGCAGTTTATTCTCCAGCAATAACCGATTTTATATTGATGGTTGACCAGACATCTCAAATGTTTATTACCGGTCCTGCAGTTGTGAAGGCAGTGACAAACGAAGATGTTGATAAAGAAACTCTTGGCGGTGCTATGATTCACAATGGTAAAAGTGGTGTGGCTCATTTTGCTGTAAAAGATGACCATGATGCTATGGAAACAGCAAGAAAACTTTTATCTTATATCCCATCTAATAACCTATATAAACCTGATGATATTGAATACGACATTAATCAGAAAGTAGATAAAAAGATATATGATGTTGTACCTACTGATTCGAAAAAAGCTTTTGATGTTAGAGATGTTATTAATTTTGTTTTCGATAAGCATTCGTTTTTGGAAGTTCAACCTTATTTCGCACAGAATCTAGTTACCGGTTTTGCAAGAATAGCTGGTCAGTCAGTCGGAATTATTGCGAATCAACCAAATATTCTTGCTGGTGTGTTAGATATCAATGCGTCAGATAAAGCTTCGAGATTTATAAGATTTTGTGATTCATTTAATATACCGGTTATCACTTTTGTAGATACACCGGGATTCTTGCCGGGTGTAGGACAGGAACACGGTGGTGTAATCAGGCATGGGGCTAAATTATTATACGCCTATTCAGAAGCTACGGTACCAATGGTTACTATAATATTAAGAAAATCCTATGGCGGGGCATATATTGCAATGGCTTCACAACATTTAGGCGCAGACTTTGTCTATGCTTGGCCTACTGCAGAAATTGCAGTTATGGGTGCTCAGGGGGCTGCTAATATTATTTTTGCCAGGGAAATTTCAAACTCTGAAAACCCAGACGAAACTAGAAAGGCAAAAATTGAAGAATATAAAGAAAAATTCAGTAATCCTTATGTTGCAGCAAATAGAGGTTATATAGAAGATGTTATTGACCCTGCTAATACAAGAAAAGTATTGATAAAATCACTTAAGTTCGCCAGTACTAAAGCTGAAACAAGACCAGATAAAAAACATGGAAATATTCCATTATAATTGAGGTTATATCTATGAATAAACTGAATCAATTTATAGAAGAAATAGATCCTGAAGAAGCAGCTGCAGTTACCGGTGCAATTTCAGAGTATCTGGGACATAAAAATTTTACTATTAAGAGTGCCAGGCTTGTAAGTGATGATGAATTATCTGATAGCAAAGATAATCAGAAAAAGAAATTTTCGTTTTCAACTTGGAGAATTCAAAATTAATATATATAAAAATGGTTAAAGTTTTATATAATTTTAAGGATACTGTATTATGTTTAAAAAATTTAAAGTTAAAGTTAATAAAAAATCATATGAAGTAGAGGTGGAGGAATTAAGCTCTGCACCTAAAAGTCATGTAGAAGTTACAGAAGATAAAGAAGAGCAAAAAATAAAAAAGAATACAACTATGGTCCGAGCTTCTGCTCCTGCTCAGCTAAAATCTTCTGTTCTGGCTACAAAAGAAATAATAGCACCGTTACCAGGTATAATTGTTGATGTTCTGGTTAAAGAAGGTTCCAAGGTTAAAGCTGGAGATAAAATTTTGGTGCTTGAAGCAATGAAAATGGAAAATGCAATTGTATCTCCATCTGATAGTAAAATTGATAAAATTCATGTCAAAAAAGGCGATTCTGTGAATGGCAATCAATTAATGGTTACACTAAGTTAGTTTATAATTCATACAAAATTATATTAGGAGAACAACTAAATTCTTAATTGTTCTCCTTTTTACTTATGTAATAATATTATGAAGCATAAAATCTTGAGAATGATAAAAAAATATTATCTAATGCTTATCAGAGCTAAAGGTACTCCTCATAGTATTGCTCTAGGCATTGCACTTGGATTGTTTGCAGGAACAGCTATTCCTCTCGGTCAGATGATATTAGCATTAATATTAGCATTTATATTTAGAGCTAATAAGGTTTTTGCACTTGCAGCAACTTTTATAACGAATCCATATACGACGCCTTTTTTATATACTTTTTTATGCTGGTTAGGTGCAAAGGTTATTGGTTTTAATTTAACATTTTTTGAAATTAAGGAAGCATTAAAGGATCTGGTAGTATCTTTTGATTTAAACGCAATTTTAAAGCTTGGTAATAAATTAATACTTTCATACCTTGTAGGTGGCACAATTTTCGGCATTGTTTTAGGTATAGTAAGCTATTTTGTTTCAAAAAAGATGATTATACTGCATAGGAAAAGAAAAAAAATAAAAATGATGCAAAAAAGAACTAAATATTTAAAATAGCTTTTTTCCCACAGCATATTTTTTCTTGAAGATATCGATGGCCATATACCTTATAATTATTAAAATTAAATAGTTTATAATATTTATTTTAAAGGTATTGAAAGTATGTCTCCAACTAAAAAAAAATCTCAACATAATATATTTTTTCCATGGATTATCTGGCTCATTGCTTCGCTGTTTTTCTTTTTTAATTATTTGAATCAGGTCGTTCCTGCAGTTATGGGACAGAATCTGATGAATGCATTTAATGCAAATGCAGTAATGCTTGGTACTATCGCTGCTGTCTATTTCTATGCATACGGTATCTTTCAGATTCCAATAGGTATTATAGATGATCATTATGGTGCTCATAGGCCGCTTTCAGCAGCAGCTGCTATAGCTGCTATTGGGGCATTGATATTTGCTTTTGCTTATAACAGTGAGCAGGCTATTTTTGCCAGAATATTAATAGGTATTGGAACAGGTTTTTCATTTGTCTCCTGTTTAAAGCTTGTATCAAACTGGTTTCCGGCAAAATACTTTGGAACGTTGGTTGGTTTGACTAATATAATGGGGATGTTAGGAGCTTTTGTCGGCGTCGGAGTTATGACAAAAGTAGTAAACGTAACTGGTTGGAGAAATTCTTTATTAATTTTAGGTTATATTGGAATCATATTGGCAGTTTTGATTTTTATAATTGTTAGAGACCATCCCAAACAATCAATTCCCTGGGAAGAAAGTCATGAGAATAATAAACGCGGACTGAGGAAAATTATTGCTGATATATTACATATAGTTAACTCAAAACAATTCTGGCTCGCAGGTATTTACGCTGCAACGATTAATACTACATATACAGCTTTAGGTGCTTTGTGGGGAACTGTGTTTTTAACAAAAGCGGCACATATTTCTCATACTGAAGCAGGTTTTTTATCATCTATGATTTTTGTAGGAGCAATTCCAGGGAGCCTGTTTTTCGGCTGGTTTTCAGATAAGATAAAAAGAAGAAAAATTCCGATGATATTTGCAGCAGCTACAGGAGCGGTTTTATTAGGTGTTTTGTTATATTTACCAGTCATAAATCTTATTTTTGCTTATATCTTGCTATTTCTACTTGGATTTTTCTGCAGTGGTAATGTAATAGCATTTACATTGGCTCATGATATCAAACCTCCAGGTTCTGCAGGCATATCTTTAGGATTTATAAATTTATTTTTAATAGGAGGAAGTGCTTTATTTCAGCCTTTGATAGGTTTTTTGTTAGGTTGTAATTCTGTTGGTAAAATTGTTGATATTACAAATTATAATTTGAGTGATTTTCGATATGCATTAAGTTCGATATTCATTGCTTTAGTTATAGCAACGTTATCTGCCATATTTATAAAAGAAACTTATTGCAAGAGTACGGTTTGAGAATTAGCTTAAATTAAAGATATGAGTATCTTATTTATATTTGAAATAATTATTAGACTGTGACGAATGATTTTTTATTATAAAAAACTTAAAGAATTAAGAAAAAAAAGAAAACTTACACTTGAACAGCTGTCTGATCTAATCGGTAATTCATATAGAACTATTTCTGCCTGGGAAAGGAATGAAAGACTTCCCAGCCAAACAGATGTAAGGGTATTATCACAAATTTTATGTGTCAGGGTGAGTGAGATTTCTGATTTGGAAGAGTTTAATTTTAATTCATTACCTTATTACTATAATCAGCTTAGTCCTATAGATGCATTAGATTATGATCTATCGGGCGATATATCTTTATCAGACAAAAAATATGTGCTTGGATTAAAGAGAATTATAGAAACATTAAAGTCTGAGAAAAAATTTTTAAAACTCCAAAATATTACCTACAAAATTATTCTGGAATCTTTACATTCTTATATATATATGAAAAATAGCGAACTGTGTTTTACCTATTCCAATGCTGCTTTTCTATCATTCAATAATTTAAAGGAAGATGAGATAATCGGGAAGAATAATCATAGCTTGTATGAGAAAGACTCTATTTCTGAAATAACTGCTATAGAAAAAAGAGTTCTTCAGGGGGATCAAATAATTAACTACGAAATTTTAATTCCAGGGACAGATGGAATAAGAAAAGGACTGTTTTCAGGAAGCCCTGTATATAATATTGCCTCACAGGAAATATCTGGGATCATAGTAAATATTCTTGATGTAACAGATGCCCTGTCATTAAAAAGAATTCAGAAGTAAGTAGTATTTCGTGATGTTAATTTTTTGTAAACTTCTATCGTTTATGTCATTATTTCCTTTTTGGGTTTTTAAATACTACAAATATCCTGTTTATTAGCCTTTTATTGCAATATACATGTTAGAATATTAATATTTGAATATTAGCTTAATTTTAAGATTTAAGTGTTTCTAGATAATTTTTTATTAATCAATAATTGCAAGAAAAAGGGAGCAAGTTAATGATGAGTAACGATAAAAAATATAAGCTCGTAAGAAGTAGGATAGTACTTCCATTCAGTGAAAAAATGGGATTGTCTACAAGAATTCAGGATGGATATGTTTTAACAGAAGGTAAAGTTATTAAAGCTGTCGGTAAATATAACGATTCTATTGGTAGAGATGTGGTTGCTCGGTATGGCAGTAAATTGCAGGTAATAGGTCAAAAAGAAAGAAGTAGTGAAATTCCATGTATTGATGGAGTTGTTATGCCGGGATTTATTAAAGCTCATGGCCATAATCATGAACCTGCACTAATTGGAATAGCAAAAGATGAACCATTAACAGACTGGCTTGATCATGCAGTAAATCCTTTTACTGGTTTTTTGAATGAAAAGAAAGAGTATATTGAAAAAGAACTAGGTGTTACAGGAAGTTATGCAACTTTTATAAAAGCATTTTTAGATGATATTCATTATGGTATTACATCTGCAATGAATCATCAGTGTAATTTTGCAAAATATTTAGTTGCAGATATGGTCAAAGCGGGGCTTGAGGCTGGGACAAAATTAACTATTGCAGTTGGTGGTCAGGATAGAAATTATGACAAACGAATTTTAGATACACCAGAAGTTGCTATTGAAAGACTTGATAAGTATAAAGCTGAGTTTGGCCATCTAGAAAATATAAGAATTATACCAGGACCTGATCAGGTATTTTCAAATAGTGATACAATAATAAAAGCTCTAAAAAACTGGGCAAAAGAAAATAATACTTTATTTCATATGCATAGCTCAGAAGAACCTAATACTACTGCATGGTTTGTTGAAGAATATGGATGTACTCCTGTTGAATACTTAAATAATGCTGATGTATTAGATGATACTGTTATTTTAGCACATCAGGTGAATACAACAGAAAATGATATGAAAATATTAAAAGAAACCGGGACTAATATTGTTCATAATCCTCTGGCAAATACAATTCTTGGTTCAGGTATGCCTGCTGTTGTAGAAATGATAAATTCAGGAATTCCTGTTGTCATTTCAACAGATGGATCAGGTAGTGCCGATAACCAGAATATTTTATCTGCTGCTAGACTTGCATCACAGTATCAGAAAGCATATCTCAAAGATGCCAAAGTAATGAAAGCTCAGGATGTCTTGGAAAGAATTACAATTGGGCCTGCTAAGATGCTTAGATTGAATGCCGGTTCTCTTGAAGAAGGTAAAGATGCTGATTTAGTTTTGATAGATTTAAGTAAAACAAATATGGTTCCTACTCGTATTGATAACGTTATGGAAACATTGGTATGGTGTTCTGACGGCAGTGAAGTCAGATGGGTTGTTGCCAATGGTAAAATATTAAAAGATGATTATAAAATTCCTCACTTGGATGTTGAGAAAATTAATAATGATATTTTCAAATTATCAGAAATGATGATGGAGTACAAAGAAACTTATCAGGTGGTAAAAGAAACAGGAGCAAGAGGAAAGTAGAAGTTTAATTAAAAAAAATAATATATAAAAAAGGAGCTGAAAGCCAGCTCCTTTTTATATTAAAATTCGTTATTGCTTAATATTTCAGGGTAAACGTTTTTATAAAATTCGTTTATTATTATAGTTAACTGTTCTAAGCTTACAGTCCAGTTAAGATCATCTTCACCCAATTCATCAATAACATTTTGAATATCAAATGTTATTTCTGATGCGAAATAAGGCAAAAGATCTCCAAGGAATTTGTGAATAAGTTTTTCTTTTATGGTTTGTTTGTTTACTTTTTCTACCACTGAAAGACCATCTATCTTTAGGGCATTTTTAACTACAGTTTCAATATCATCAACCGAACCAGGGCCTCTTCCTGTAATATGATAGGTTTTATTCTTAGGGGCTATGAGGAATAAGTCAGTGATAGTATTTTGGACATAATCAATCGGAACAAAATAAATTTTATCTGATTTTTTTGTCACCAGTCTTAAATCCATTTCTAGCCGTGCGTTAGGTTCTAGATGCAATTTAGCACATTGTTGTTTTTTAAGCTTAGCTAAAAATTCAAGTATTCTATAGAAAGCAAGAGGTTTTCTTATTTTGCCGTCTTTTATTCTTCCAACGACAATTGAAGGCCTGTAGATTGAATAAGTCAGGCCTGATTCTCTTATTAAAATTTCTGAATTATACTTACTTTTTTCATAAGCATTATTGAATCCGATATTTGGAACAAGACCGTCTTCGTACACAATCCCTTCAGCTTT
Organism: Victivallales bacterium; assembly: GCA_036011305.1. Classification (GTDB taxonomy): domain Bacteria; phylum Verrucomicrobiota; class Lentisphaeria; order Victivallales; family GWF2-38-69; genus DASCNA01. The sequence continues at coordinate 29,075 of DASCNA010000159.1, read as the reverse complement.
TCCGGCTACATACGCAGTACTTACCATATGGAAATTATTAACACCAAGTTTTTGCGCAGTCTTTATCATATTTTTTGTGCCTTGGTAGTTATTTATATATGTTTTTCCAAATGGATCCTTTCCGAGGTTGACATCAGCAGCACAATGAAAAATAGTCTCAATGCCTTTTAAATTGTCTATGGTTTTTGAGGGGATATGACTTGATATATTTCTCTTTAAGACTTCAATTCTTTTAATGGCTTCAGTAGCAAAATCAGGTCTGCCGTCAAACTCACATTGCTCTTTTATTGCTTCTTCAACTCTTGTTTTAGCGTCTTTATTACCCTGTCCTCTAGCTAATGCCATTATATGAGCATTTTTATCTCTCCATAAAAGTTCGGTGGCGAATGCACTCCCTACTAAACCAGTGATTCCGCTCATCAATATTTTCTTCATCTATATCCCTTCTATTTTATGTGAAATTATAAAAGATAAAATTTTATATGTATATAAAACTTATAATAAACTATATTTTATGAATATTCAATTAACAATTACCTAGTCTAGTACATGATTGTATAAATTTAGACAATTATTTATAATTTTCTCAAAATTTAATCATAGAACATATTTTATTATATCTGAAATACTTAATAGAATCCATATATTTATTATTTTATCTTTTTAGGGATTATTATTATAATAATTATTATTATCAAACTATAATTAAGCAATGATTACTTGAAGCTAATACTATAATCTTGATATAATATTGAAATTTAAGATATTAGCTTTTAAATTATTTCTTATGTTGTATATATTAAATATTTTAAAATTTGGATAATTTTCTTTTATACTGTATATAAATTATGGTTACAAAAAAAACTACAATTACTAATAAAGCAGGTATACATTGCAGACCATCAAGTCGAATTATGCAGAAAGTTATGGAGTACCCCGATTGTACTTTTAAGATAGAATCAACGAAAGGAGAGGCCGACCTCACAGGCATATTAAGCTTAATGAGCTTAGGACTGGAGTGTGGTGAAGAAGTTAAAATAACAGTAGATGGACCAAATGAAGAAAACATTTGTGAGGAATTGGTTGAACTGTTTTCTTTTGATTTTGATTTTCCTCCAAGGATTTAATTAATTTAAAACAAGGTGTATTATGATGAATAAGAAATTAGAAAATATATATGAAGGAACTTTAGATGCAACTGATTTAAGATTTGGTATTGTATGTGCCAGATTTAATGAATTTTTTGTGAGTAAACTGCTTGGTGGTGCAGTTGATATAATAGTCAGGCATGGCGGAGATGTAGATAATATTGATGTTGTATGGGTACCAGGTTCTTTCGAAATTCCATTTGCAGTTAAGAAATTGCTAACTTGTGGCGGCTATAACGCTATTGTAGCTTTAGGGGTTGTTATACAGGGTGCAACGCCGCACGCTTCATATATTAATTCTGAAGTTGCAAAATCTTTAGCACATGTATCTTTAGAATATGGAAAACCTGTTTCTTATGGAATGATAACTGCTGATAATATTGAACAGGCTATAGAAAGAAGTGGCACGAAAGCTGGAAATAAAGGCGGGGATGCTGCGTTAAGTGCTATCGAAATGGCTAATTTAAATAATAGTTTAGAAAATAAATAATAATTTATTTCGGGAAATTTGATTAATAATGATTCATTACAGAAGATATGCCAGAGAATGGACAATGCAGTTTTTATTTCAGTATGATATTAAAGAATTTAACTGTTCAGATGATGCTGTTAAAATGTTTTCAGATCAGCTAAGAGAGACGGAACTTTATGAACTGCCTGAAAAATCAGTACTGAAAAAAGCCTATAAAGAATCTATAAAGTTAATAAGCGGTATTCTTGAGGACGGAACAGGTGATATTGACAAATTAATTTCTGAATATTCATCAAAATGGTCCATTGACAGAATGGATACAGTTGATCGAAACATTATGAGAGTGGCAGTCTATGAAATGCTTCATTGTGATAATGTTCCGCCAATTGTGAGTATAAATGAAGCTGTTGAGATCGGTAAAAAATATGGTTCCTTGAATACACCTTCTTTTATTAACGGAGTATTAAATTCAATTAAAAATACTTTGGATAGACCTGCAAGAAAGGCTGTTGAAGAGGAATGAGCTCTGTTTTAAATAAATTTCATAAAGGTTTACGAAAAACTGCTGTATCATTTTCACGTAAAGTAAAAGGTTGTTTTATAGAAAACGCTGAATGGACAGATGAAACTTTCGAAGAGCTTGAAGCAGCATTAATAGGTTCAGATTTTGGTGTTCAGTTAACTCTACGTATTATCGATAATATTCGTGAAAAATATAGGCAGGGCATAATAAAAACAGGAAGTGATATAGTTGATGTAGCTAAAAGTGAAGTCTTAACAGTTTTAGAAAAAAATAATAAAAAACTGAATGTTGATAAAAATGGTTTGACTGTAATTTTAATGGTTGGAGTGAATGGTTCTGGGAAAACTACAACTTCTGGAAAGCTAGCAGGTATGCTTAAAAAGAATAATAAAAAAGTAATGCTTGCAGCCTGTGATACTTTTAGGGCAGCAGCAGTTGATCAATTAAAATTGTGGGGTGCAAAAACAGATACCTATGTAGTTTCTGCAAAACATGGTGCTGACTCAGCTTCGGTTGCATTCGATGCTGTTGAAGCTGCGCTGTCAAGGAAATATGATTTTCTAATAATTGATACAGCAGGCAGGCAGCATAACAGAAAAGGATTAATGGACGAACTCAGCAAAGTTATTAGAACAATCTCGAAAGTTTATCCCGAGGCTCCTCAGGAAATTGTACTTGTCGTAGATAGCAGCACTGGGGCGAATGCTATAGCTCAGGCTAGAGAGTTTTCAAAAGTATGTGGTGTTAATGGTCTGATATGCACAAAGCTTGATGGAACTTTTAAAGGTGGAATGGTGGTTGGTATTAAGGAAGAAATGAACCTGCCTATGTTGTATGTAGGGCTTGGGGAAGGGGAAGGCGATTTGCAGGTATTTGATCCTGAAATGTTTACAAACAGTTTATTTGAAGATTTTAAATAATACTTTTTTAAAGTCTTATTATACTCAATTATAAGAAAAACTTAATTTCTAATTATTTCTCCATATGACTATATAAGAAAATTCTTAGTTTATCTGTTATTTTTGAGAAAAGCTGAGCTAATTTGAATTCTGATATCGGTGGTTTGTAGTTAATTTGATCATATACAAATTCAGTACATTGAGTTTGTTCAGATGTAATTATTTCAGCAATTGGTTTTTTATAATTATCAGGTGAATATAGTGAAGCTGTAATTACCAACTTTACGTGTCCAAATGACATCGGAGCACCAAAAGCCCAAAGAACTGTACCAGGATATGATAAGCCGTAGCTTGTTAAGTACCTTGACCATACAGCTTTTTTTATTTTTATTTGCAGTAGGTATGATTGTTTGGGAATATTTGTTTCCTCAATATTATTAATATTTGCAACTTCTCCAAAGGGGCTCGAAGTGACTCTTTTAAATAGGCCTGAAACACGTAAATCTGTAATAAATAAATCTTGAAGAGTTTCTATAATATTAGGCTGAAAATAACAGTATCTAATTAAAGGATTAACGTTAGCATGTGTATAAGGCCACAGGGGAATTAATATTAGCGGGTTAGCTTCAGGTTCAAAAGGTATTTTTTCCAGTGCAGGTCTCTCATCTATTACATTTAATAAAAATAGCGTATTTTTGGCGCTGATTTTATTCTTATGTTTAAAAGGTTCAGGTGTATATTTAGTCGTAAATTTTGGATTGATAGAAGAGCATGAAGATATTAGAATTATAAAAGTTGCAGAGAAGATAAAAAAAGCATAAAATTTTAAATTTTTCATGTATGAGATTATAAGTCTTTCGATAATATTTATTTGTATTGTTGAAGGAAATTATAGCATGTTTTCAGTATATTATGAATAGCTTTATAGTTTATTTTATATCGTAAAATTTAAGAACGTCTTTGACGGGAGGCTTCAAACAGTACTATACTTGTTGCAATTGCTACATTTAATGAATCAATCTTTCCACACATAGGAATTAATGTTTTTATTTTTGAGTTTTTTAACCAGAAATCTGTCAGGCCATACTGTTCTGTTCCTATCACTATGGCTATTGACTGTTTCATATCAACACTTTCGTAGGATAAATCTGTATGAGGCGTAGTGGCTAAGCTAGTTATATTGTTATGGTTAAGCCAGTTCAATGCTTCTTCAGATGTGCATTCAGCAATGGGAACATAGAAAATAGCTCCGGTACTGGCTCTTAAAACATTGGGATTATATAAATCTGTACATTTATCACAAATAATCAGACCATCTACACCAGCAGCATCTGCTGATCTTAATATTGAACCTAGATTACCCGGTTTTTCAATTGCTTCAACTATTAAATACAAACCATTTTTTCTTACTGGGATATTAGTTAAATCATGCTTATGTATGGGACTTAACGCAATCAATCCTTCAGGCCTGTCTCTATATGACATTTTTTTTAAAATTGGTTCTGTTACTTTAATAATAGCTGTTCCCTTTTCAGCTAAATCATTTAATAAATCTTCTTCATTTTCTCCTAGAAATAGAGAAGGACAGAAGTAGCATTCCTCCATTGGGAAATCAGCATCCAATGCTCTACTTATCAGGCGGTATCCTTCAAGAAAAGTTTTTTGAGTTTTTTCTCTTGATCTTCTGTTTTTTAATTTTATTATATCTTTTATTCTCTGATTTTGGTGGCTGGTAATTTCAAGCATTTTATGTAACTCAAGTTTAATTGTATTATAAATTTATTTGAATATTAATCTGGCATAAAGTCCAGCTGTTATTTTATTTCCATTATCTTCAACAACAGTCATTTCACCAGTTGAAATTTTATTGTTATTTGGGAAAACAGATTTAAGTATTCTGGAAAGAGAATTTTCAGAAAATCCATGACTGTGCATTGTTAATAATAAAAATTGAGGGTTTTTGTCTAAGACATTTTTACAGTTTTCCAAAAGTGATATTAAGTCATTTTCTATTTTCCATAATTGTCCTCTTGGCCCTCTCCCGAATGATGGCGGATCAAGTACAATTCCTGAATAGTAACTTTTTCTTCTAATTTCTTTGAGCATGAATTTAGTTACATCATCGACAATCCATCTTATTCCGGTTTTGATATGTGTATTATTATCTAAATTATTTTTTGCCCAGTCTACCATGCCTTTTGCAGCATCAACATGACATACATTTGCTCCTGCTTCAGCCATAGCTAAAGAACTGCCGCCAGAGTAAGCAAATAAATTTAATGTTTTGATGCTTTTATTATTAGAAATTGTAGATCTGAGCCAGTCCCAATTATCTTTCTGTTCTGGAAAAAAGCCCAAATGTCCAAAATCAGTTGGTTTTACGATGAATTTCATTCCGCCGTAAATAATATTCCAAGTACTTGGCAGTTTATTAAACCATGTCCATTTTCCACTACCTGAAGAATTTCTCTGATATAGCGCGTCTGCTTTATCCCAGAGTGCATCAGATAAAGTTCTAGGCCAGAATGCATTTAAAGCAGGTCTTATCAGTATGTAAGGGCCGACTTGTTCAAGTTTTTGTAAATTTCCGGAATCTAGAATTTTATAATCAGAGTTATTTAAAGTTTTTGTCATTATGTTTGATTATTTTTTTTAAATTAAAATTACAGTTTTTATCAATATAAACTATTTTCCCTTTTCTTACAGTCAAAAGAGCTTTATTTGTTTTAATATTAAAAAAAGCAATATTTGCATCTTTTCCAGGTGATAATTCACCTTGATTTTTTAATCCTAAAAGCCTGGCTGGGTTAATAGTTAGGCAAGCTGCCGCATCTTTAATGTCAAGTTGTGAATAACTGACTAAATGGCTCCAGCCTTGTTCAAGTGTTAGGGTAGTACCTGCTATTGTGCCGTCTTTAGTTACAGCTCTGCCGTTTTCAACTTTAATTTGAGTCATTCCAAGGTGATAAGTACCATCTTTCATACCAGCACCTTGAATTGAATCGCTTACTCCGATGATTTTATCTTTAGGTTTTGTTCTGCATACAATATCTATCATGCGTGGATGGATATGATATCCGTCTAAAATAATTTCAACAGTCACTCTATCGTCTGTTAAAGCTACACCTGCTATTCCGACAGAACGGTGGTGAAGCACAGGCATACCGTTGTATAAATGCGTACAATGTACAGCTCCGGCTTCAATAGCTTTAATAACATCATTTTCGTCAGCCATAGTGTGTCCCATTGACGGAATGATATTATTGCATCTTAATTCTTCAATTAGTTTTATTGAATTATCAAGTTCAGGAGCAAAAGTCATTATTTTAATTTTCCCTTTGCCGGCTGATATAAGTTCACGTAATTCCCCAATGTCTATAGGCCGTATAAAATTACCATTCTGTGATCCTCTTTTTATTTTATTTATATAAGGACCTTCTAGTCGGATACCATCAGGAACAGCACCTTCATAATCTTTATTCAATATTGAAACAAAAGCCGAAATAGATGCCAGTAATTTATCTGTCGGCCTTGAGACAATCGTAGGCAAAAAAGATGTAACTCCATGACTTCCCAGTGTTTTGCACATAAGTTTAAAATCTTCATCTCCTTCATCAACAGTACTGGTATCAAAGCCTCCAGCACCATGAATGTGCGTATCAATAAACCCAGGAACAGCATATGTCCCTCGTAGATCGAAAATACTCACTTCAGGATCAGGGCTGAAAGCTGAGGCATTTCCAATAGCCGCTATTTTTTCATCCTCACAGAGAATGGTAGAATTTATGATCTTTTGCTCAGGAGTAAAGCAATGATCAGCAATAAATAATGTACGTTTAGCTTTAAATTTAGAAGTGAACATTTTTCAATTCTTATTGATCAAAATTTATTCTTATCAGAAACTATTTATTTATTATAATACAATATTCAGTACATACTTAATCTTAATGAAAGAATTTTTAAAAATTTAGCTTTATTCTTAATGTTAAATTGTTAATAAGCTGTTAATAAAAGTTAATAACTTTAGCATTTTATTTGTAAGCCTTTTAAAGTAAAAGATTAACAAAATATTTTTTGTATCTGTGAATTTATTAATAGACAAAGATTGACCAAAATGTAAAATTTGAGGCTAAATATTTGACTTATAAAGAATAAGAAATGAAGATTATCTTTTTTTTTGTTAATTCTTAGTTGTTTTTTTTTGGAGCAGTTGAAAGTTATACTAAGGTTTTTATAATGTATAAGTACTTGTAGATAACTTCGCCTTTCCTGCGAAATTATTCATAAATAAACAGAGGTGTTTTGAATGGAAGAAGTATCCCCAAAAGAAAAAATTTGGCTTAGCGCACGTAATATACTGCGCAATAGATTGAGTGATGATATATATAATAGATGGATTAGATCTATACAGCCTATAGCATATGATAAAGAATTTATTTTGGGTGTTTCTGACGATTTTTTTGCCGACTGGCTGGAAGAACATTTTAGCGATGATATAAGTGATGCTCTCAAAAAAGCTTCAGACAGAGATGACATCATATTTAAATTTGAAGTTGGGCACCTCCCTGAAGAAGAGGCTGCAAAAGAAAAAACTGGTGATAGTAAGGTTCCAGAAAATGTAAAAGAAAATCTAGATCATGAGATAGCAAACTGTAATTCTAAGTTTACATTTGACACTTTTGTTGTTGGGGATGGAAGCAATTTTGCATATTCAGCAGCAGTTGCTGTCAGTCAGGCTCCAGGTTATTCATTTAACCCTCTTTTCATTTACGGTGGAACTGGACTCGGAAAAACTCATTTAATTCAGGCGGCTGCTCATGAAGCTGTAAAACTGAAAAAGAATTTTTATGTTGAATATTTAACATGTGAAGAATTTTTCAACTTATACATTGAAGCGATTCAGAACAATAAATTTACAGAGTTTAGAAAGCGTTTTAGAAATACTGATATGCTGCTGATTGATGATGTTCAATTTTTAGCAAAGAAGAATAAAATGCAGGAAGAATTTTTTAATACATTTAATGCCTTATATAATTACAATAAGCAGATTGTATTGACTTCAGATAGATCTCCGAGTGAAATAGATGGATTAGAAGCAAGATTGGTTTCCAGATTTGAGAATGGATTAACTACAGATATTCAACCTCCAGGACTGGAAACAAGAATGGCAATTCTCAGGAAAAAACAGGAAGAACAGGCTGTTAAGCTTGATGATGATGTTTTATATTTCATGGCAAGTAGGATCACATCTAATGTAAGGCGCTTAGAAGGAGCTTTAATTAGACTTACCGCTTTTTCATCTATGGCTGGAACAAATATTACATTGGATATAGCTGAAAGGTTGTTGCATCCAATTATTATGCAGGAAGCTGTTTCAAAGGTTACTATTGAAATGGTTCAGAAAAAAGTTGCAGAATTTTATGATTTGAGAATGAATGATTTACTCGGCAGTAAAAGGCCTAAAAATATTGCTTATCCAAGAATGATTGCTATGTATTTAGCTAGAGAATTAACAGAGAACTCCCTTCCTGAAATTGGAGATGCATTTGGAGGTAGGACACATGCAACGGTAATTAATGCGATTAATAAAGTCAGAAAAGAACGTACTAAAGATAAAAAAGTAGATCATTCTATATCATTAATACAAAGACAGCTCCAGTGTAATTAATATTATTATTTTAAACGTATATTTTAAATTGAAGATTTTATTTTCAAAAAAAACATTATTAATAATGATCAAAAATCATAAGTTTGAAGTCTGAAATTAGCTTCTGAGTCTAGTAATTTTACTGCTAGGCTTTTTTTATTTGATATATAGTTTATTTTATAGTGTTTTATTGATTATAGAAAATAATTTGTGCAGTTGTAAAGGAAAGGTAATTCTAGTTAATGTTTTCAGATAGGAATTATAATAGTTACAGATATAAGCAAACAAGTAATTACGCAGTACCTTCAATAATATTATTATGTATTATCGTATTTATTATACAGGAAGTTACTACTAGGCGTATCGGAGGCATCTATTCATATAGTCCAGTTACAACAGTTCTGGCATTAAATCCTGCTGCAATTAAAGAGTTTCAGGTTTGGCGCTTGGTAACATATATGTTTGTGCATGGCGGTTTCTGGCATTTAGCCTTAAATATGTGGGGTGTTTATCTATTTGGTTCAATGCTTGAACGGCATATGGGCAGCCTTAACTTTCTAAAATTATACTTTATCAGTGGTATTGCTGGGGCTGTTTTTTGGCTTTTGTTTAATTGGAATGTATATGCACTGTGTATTGGTGCCAGTGGAGCTCTTTTTGGTGTTATGGTCGGTGCAGCTATGTTGTTTCCTAATGCTATGTTAATGCTGCTAATACCACCTATCCCCTTAAAATTGAAAACTTTTGTACTTATTTATGCATTGATTGAGACTTTTTTCGGTATTACTGGCGGAGAAGGTCAAATAGCTCACCTTGCTCATTTAGGAGGTTTGATCGGTGGATATTTTGTTATTAGATATATGTTCCCAAGAGAAACAATTAATGTATTTAAGTATTTGACTAGACATACTAAAGGAAAATCAAGCGGTGTTAATTATTCAAGGAAAGCTTCAAAAAAATGGAGTTTCACAGGTAAACCGTCACACAATTTAGATGAAATACTTGATAAAATATCAAAAACAGGAATTAATAGCCTTACTGCTGGAGAACTTGAAGCTCTTAAAGCTGCTAGAGATAAAATGAAAAGTCGCAGAAAATAATATTATGAATAAAGTAGATGATTATGATTATAAACTACCTGAAGAGTTGATTGCCTATTACCCAAATGATATGCGTGATTCCTCCAGAATGTTAGTACTTGATAGCAAAACAGGTGATTTGGAAATAAGAAATTTTAGCGATATTATCGATTACTTGAATGACGGGGATTCTTTGGTTCTGAATAATACAAAAGTTATAAAAGCCAGACTTTATGGGCATAAAAATGGATCAGGCGCAAAGATTCAAATTATGCTGATTTCATCGGAAAAAGAACATGCTTTTTTATGGAAAGCTTATATAAAACCCGGCAAACGTGTGAAAGAAGGAACTCATATACTTTTGGAAGAAGTGAATGGTAATTCAGATTTAGAAAATTGGATAAAAGTTGTTCGCCATAATGATGATGGATCTTATATTGTCAAATTTGATGCTTTGGATGTATACGATCTAATTGATGAAATTGGTCATATCCCTTTACCTCCTTATATCAAAAGAGAAGAGGATTTTTCTGATGCTGATAGATACCAGACAGTTTATTCAAAAGTCAGTGGAGCAGTTGCAGCCCCAACAGCCGGTCTTCATTTTTCTGAAGATATTTTAAATAGAATTCAGGATAAAGGAGTAAATAAAGTTGAGTTGACTCTCCATGTAGGGGCAGGGACTTTTAAACCTATTTCTGTAACTGATATTGAAGATCATAAAATGCATTCTGAAGAATTCTTTTTGGATAAAAGTTCTGCTGAAATGATAAATAGAACAAAAATGAATGGTAATAAAATATTATCTGTCGGGACAACATCTACAAGAGTTCTTGAAACTTTAGGGGATAAAAATGGGACTGTTAAACCTGATAGCGGTTGGACTGATATTTTTATTTATCCTCCATACAAGCCCAAAATAGTAGATATGCTGCTTACAAACTTTCATTTACCTAAAAGTACATTGCTGATGCTGGTTTCTGCTTTTGCTGGTCGGGATAACATAATGAAAGCTTATCAACTTGCTATTGAGAATAAGATGAGATTTTATTCTTATGGTGACTGTATGTTAATATTATAATAACTGGGATAATTAATATAAGAAAATTGTATTTTGATTTTTTGCATATAACTTTCTTATTGAGTTTTTTGTTTAACTTACTTTATAATCAAATAATAATAATACTTTTATTATAAAATATAGGAGAAATAAAGAGAATGAGTAAAATTTTTGTTGACCACGTTTTTACATCTGAATCAGTTTCAGAAGGACATCCGGATAAAGTTTGCGATCAGATATCAGATGCAGTTTTAGATGCATGTTTGGAGCAGGATCCTGATAGCAGAGTAGCCTGTGAATCTCTTGTTACTACAGATTTAATTGTAGTTTCAGGTGAAATTACAACAAAAGCAGATGTAGTTTGGGAAACTGTAACACGTAAAATCGTTAGAGAAATTGGTTATAATAAAGATGATATGGGATTTTCTGCCGATGGTGCAAAATTGATGATTTGTATACACAGCCAATCTCCTGATATTTCTCAGGGTGTTACTGACGGAGAAGGCAAATATAATGAACAAGGTGCCGGTGACCAGGGAATGATGTTTGGCTATGCTTCAAACGAAACTGAGGAATTGATGCCTGCTCCTATTATTTTTTCACATAAAATAGTTCAGGAATTAGCAAGATTACGTCATACTGAACCTGAAAAATATTCTTTTTTAAGACCAGACTCTAAAAGTCAGGTTTCTGTCCGTTATTCTGAAGGAAAACCTGTTAGAGTTGAATCAATTGTTGTTTCTCACCAGCATACTCCTGAAGCAAAGGATGAAGATATACGTGCAGTAGTTATTGAAGTCGCTAAAAAAGTAATACCTGCAAACTTCATGAACGATGATGTTAGATATTTTGTAAATCCAACAGGACGTTTTGAAATAGGTGGACCACATGGAGATACTGGATTAACAGGACGTAAAATAATTGTTGATACTTATGGTGGAGTTGGCTCACACGGTGGTGGTGCTTTTTCTGGAAAAGATCCATCTAAAGTTGACCGTTCAGCTGCTTATATGTGCCGTTATATTGCCAAAAATATTGTTGCAGCAGGTTTGGCAGATAAATGCGAAGTTCAAGTTGCCTACGCAATTGGTGTTGCTGAACCTTTAAGTTTGAATGTTGATACTTACGGAACAGGTAAATTTGAAAATGATAGCGACTTAGAAAAAGTTATACGTGAAGTTTTTGAATTAAGACCTGCTGGAATTATAAAATCATTAGGATTAAAAACTCCTCATGCAAATGGTTGGAAATATGGTCAAACAGCTGCTTATGGTCACTTTGGAAGATCTATTTTTCCTTGGGAAAAAACAGATAAAGTTGATGCTATTAAAGCTGCTTCAGAAAAAAATGGACTTTGCTGAGTGAAAGCATAATTATGCCTAATAAAAAAGAAAAAATACTTGGTATAGGTTCACCTATAGTTGATATACTGGTTTCCACAACTGACAATTTTATTGCTGAAAATGTTAGTGGAGATAAAGGTGGAATGGAATTAGTTGATATAAGTGTAATTAACTCTATTTTGAGTAAAATAACTTCTGAAGAAGAAATTGTTCCTGGCGGTTCTGCCGCTAATACAATAGAAGCACTTAGTAAACTTGGTATTTCTACTGGATTTTTAGGCAAAATAGCTGATGATCAATTAGGTCGTTTCTATAAAGAACATTATAAAAAAATAGGCTGTGATATAAATCAGTTTAAAATATCTAAAGAAGTTGAAACAGGAAGATGTTTGAGTTTGGTAACTCCTGACTCTGAAAGGACTATGAGAACTTTTTTAGGTGCTGCTGCTACTATCCAGCCTGAAGATATATCAATTGAAGATTTCAAAGGTTATACACATCTTCATATTGAAGGTTATATGCTTCATAATCACGCAGTCATAAAAAAAGCATTAAAGCTGGCTAAAAGCTTATCTCTTACTGTAAGTTTGGATTTAGCCTCATTTGAAGTTGTTAAATTGAATATGGAAATTCTTCCTGATTTATTACAATCATATGTTGATATAGTTTTTTGTAACGAAGATGAAGCAATGCAGTATTGTAATTCAGAAGATCCTAAAAATATTCTTTCTACTTTAGATGGAGTATGTGATATTATCGCATTAAAACTTGGTAAAGCAGGTTCAGTTATAAAGACAGATACGGAAGAAGTAAGTATTGAAGCTGAAATTGTTGAAGCTGTTGATACTACTGGCGCCGGTGATTTATGGCAGGCAGGTTTCCTTTATAAATATATAAATTCTAGACAATTGTCAGGTAAATTATTGGAAAAAGCTGGCGGCTTTGGGTCTTTACTTGGAGCAGAAATTGTAAAAATTAAGGGTGCATCCATCCCTGAAGATAGATGGGATTACATCCGAGGTAAATTAAACTAATAAATTACTTGAAAAATTTAAGGAAAAAGACAATGGATTATAAAATTAAAGATATTAATTTAGCTGATTTCGGTAGAAAAGAAATTGAAATAGCTGAAAAAGAAATGCCGGGTTTAATGGCACTTAGAGATAAATATGGAAAAGAAAAACCACTAGCAGGTAGAAGAGTGATGGGTAGTCTTCATATGACTATTCAAACAGCAGTTTTAATGGAAACTCTTGTAGCTTTAGGTGCAGATGTCCGCTGGTGTTCATGTAACATCTTTTCTACACAGGATCATGCTGCGGCAGCAATGGTTGAAGCTGGAATTCCTACTTTTGCATGGAAAGGCGAAAGCCTTGCTGAATATTGGTGGTGTACATACCAGGCACTGTCATTCCCTGGAGGAAAAGGTCCAAACTTAATTGTTGATGATGGTGGTGATGCCACTATGATGATTCATAGAGGTTATGATGAAGAAAATGATGCTTCTATTTTAGATTTACCTGCTGAAGGTGAAGATGAAATAGAACTGAATAATATTTTGAAAAAGACTTTAGCTGAATCTCATGGACAATGGCATACATGTGTCGAAGAACTTGAAGGAGTTTCAGAAGAAACGACTACTGGTGTTCATAGATTATATCAAATGTTAGAAGCCGGTAAACTTTATGTTCCTGCTATTAACGTTAATGATTCAGTTACTAAATCAAAATTTGATAATCTTTATGGTTGCAGAGAATCTTTAGCTGATGGTATTAAAAGAGCTACAGATGTAATGATTGCAGGTAAAGTTGTATGTGTTTGTGGTCATGGTGATGTTGGTAAAGGCTGTGCTATGTCTATGCGTGGTTTTGGTGCTAGAGTCGTTGTTACGGAAATTGATCCAATTTGTGCACTTCAGGCTGCAATGGAAGGTTATGAAGTATTAACAGTAGAAGATGCTTTATCTATAGCCGATGTTTTTGTTACTACAACTGGTAATAAAGATATTCTTACAGCAGATCATATGTCAAAAATGAAAGATCAGGCAATTGTATGTAATATCGGTCATTTTGATAATGAAATTCAGGTTGCTCAACTGGAAGCCTGGCCTGGAATTAAAAAGATAAATATTAAACCTCAGGTTGATAAATATGAGTATGCTGATGGGCATGCAATATTCTTATTAGCAGAAGGACGTCTTGTTAATTTAGGATGTGCTACAGGTCATTCAAGTTTTGTTATGAGTAACTCTTTTACTAACCAAGTTCTTGCTCAATTAGACTTGGCTAAAGAAAAGAAAGAAATAGGAGTATTTCGTTTAAATAAAGAGTTAGATGAAGAAGTTGCACGCTTGCATTTAGCTAGACTTGGTGTTAAACTAACATCTCTCAGTAAAGAACAGGCTGATTACATCGGTGTTCCTGTAGAAGGACCGTATAAACCTGAACATTACAGATATTAAAATTTGATATACGCCCGGGTGGCGGAATGGCAGACGCAACGGACTTAAAATCCGTTTTCCAATCGGAAGTGAGGGTTCGAGTCCCTCCCCGGGTACCACTTAAATAGATACAAAAGCCTCAACTTTAACAGATTGAGGCTTTTTTTATTGTTACCTTAAGTTCTTCAAAGTTAATTCATAATCCACCTACAATCCACCCACAATAAAATTTACTTCTTTTTATGCATGAGGCAATATGCTACGAACCAGAAGGTTTGTGGTTCGAATCCCTATGGTGTTTTATTTTAATACTATAATTATCATTTGTTTATGTTTAATAATTGATAAGATAATTTTTTGCTATAATTATTGCATCCTGCTTTTGATTTTGTTTTTCATGTTTGTTTCGCTGCTAATAATAGGTTCAAATCATATATAATATTCTGTAGTCTAAACAGCATTTCAAAACGCATTTTATCTGCATCCTGGGAATAGAATGTTGCACCGAATTTATCGAAGGTATTTTTAAGTTTATTTAATCTTTACTCTTTTGTATATATAGTTACTGCCTTTATAGTTTTTGATATTTCCTTTTCCGTTACAACTTGTACAAGTATTATATAAAATTTTTAACCTTCTAATGCCAGAATAATTATTATTTGCTTTATATTTAACCTTTGCCATTGCAAGGAGAACATGCTATCCAGTTTCTTCCATTATTCTTTGAACTAAACTGTACTATAATATTATTATTTTTTCATATATAAAAAGACGGTATATTTCTTTATTAAAATTGAATTTATTTTCTGCAAGGCAAATGGCAGTAGTGTTGCATATAAAAAAGGATTAATATCAAAATTAATCTGATGACTATTGGCACTGCAGCTAAAATCAAGCACAAACTTAGATGTATTATCCTGAAAAAATACACCAAATTTATACCTAATAAAATTCTATATCAAATGTATAATTAATTAAATTTGATTTTTTTTTGTAAAAACAATTTGATTATTCCGTAACATGGAGCACGCTAACCGCGTTAGTGTGGAGTTTTATAAATATATACATTTATAAATGATAGTAAAATCAATATTATCGGGAGAAAAAATGTCTTTTTTGTATAACGTGGGAGAAGGTATCTATAAAAACTGGCTGCTTTATGAAGATGGTTTTGACAGACGGTTTTTAGGTAAAGTCGAAGCTGTAATGTGTTTGGGGAATGGATATCTGGGATTAAGAAGTACAAATGAAGAAACATCTTCCTGTAAAACTAGAAACCTGTTTATTTCCGGTACATTCAATAAATTCAGTGAAGATGAAGTTACTGAACTGCCTAATGCAGCAGATATTACAGAATTGGAAATAGAAATAAACGGTGAAAGTTTTTCTTTAGAAAAAGGTCAAATAATAAAATATTCCAAAGTATTGAATATTAAAGATGCGGAAATAACTAGAAATATAGTATGGAGTAATTCGAAAGATGAACAATTTGAATTAGTTTTCAGGCGTTTTGTTTCCCTCGAGAATCTACATTTGATTTGCATGAAGGTTGACATCAAACCTTTGAACTGCAGTGCAGAAATAAAAATAACCTCAGGAATAAATGCACAGATCACAAACTCAGGATCACAACATTTTAGAGAAGGAAATAAAAGATTTTACGATAAGAGATATATTGAACTGCTTCAGACTACTACTGAGTCTGATATTGATTTTGTTTTTAAATGTGTGCATAATTGTTCTGTTGATGAAGAAAGAGTAACTGCCACTTCTAAAATGAACATTGATAGAAGAAAAATTTCTGAAATTCTAACCCATGAAATAAAACAGGATTCAGTATTTACCTTGGAAAAAAAAATAATTGTATATACTTCAAGTGATAAAGAATTTTCTTCATTGGATCGCGGATATACAGGAAAATATTCAAATATTCAAATACGGGAAGATGTTTTAAATAAGATAAGGGATAAAAGTCTTCATGAAATAAAACGTATTGAAGTTAAAAAATTTGAAGATCTGTTAGAGTTATCAAAAGAGAAATGGCGTAAAATTTGGAAACAAATTGATATCAGTATATATTCCGAAAATTCAAAAGATCAGTTAGCTGTAAGATTTGCTTTATATCACTTATGTATAATGACACCTGGACACGATAATAGATATGGAATAGGTGCAAAGGGGCTTAGTGGAGAAGGTTATAAAGGACATTCTTTTTGGGATACAGAAATTTTTATACTGCCTATGTTTATTTACAGTAATCCAGAAATAGCCCGTTCACTGCTTGAATATAGATATTTAACTTTGAATGGTGCGAGAAAAAAAGCTGAAGATAATGGTTATAAAGGTGCTATGTATCCATGGGAATCAGCATGGATGAATGATGGAGAAGTTACTCCTGTGTGGGGAGATGTTGATATTATTACTGGCGAAGCTAGTAAAATTTGGTCCGGTTTTATTGAACAGCACATTACATCTGATATAGCTTTTGCCGTTTGGCAGTATTATATGATAACAGGTGATAGCGATTTTATGGAGAAATATGGCTATGAAATTTTGTTTGATACTGCAAAATTCTGGTCGGACAGATTGGAGTGGAATGAATCAAAAGGTGTTTTTGAAATCAATGATGTTGTCGGGCCGGACGAATATAAAGAACATGTCGACAATAATGCTTTTACAAATTATATGGCTCATTGGAACATAAAAAAAGCTATTGATTATTTTGCAAAACTAAAAGATGGGAATTCCAGATTATTTAATATTCTTGATGAAAAACTGCAACTGAAAAACAACTGTAAAATATGGATTGAAAAAGTTGATAAAATCTTTTTGCCCGAACCTGATGAAAACTTAATTATAGCACAGGATGATTCATATTTAAGTAAAAAGATAATAGATCTTTCTAAATATAAAAAACAGGAAAAAGTTGGAGCTATTTTTGAAGATTTTAACCTAGAACAGATCAACAGTATACAGATTTCAAAGCAGGCAGATATAATGACTCTTTTCTACCTGCTTGAAGATGAATTCACAAAAGAAATTAAACTTGCAAACTGGAATTATTATGAACCTAAAACACTTCATGATTCTTCCTTAAGTTATGCTATACATTCTATTCTTGCTTCAGATATTGGGGATTTTGAACTAGCATATGAAATGTTTGAAAAAGCGTCTAATATTGATATGGGGCAAAATATGAAATCTTCAGATGCAGGTATACATTCGGCTTCTATGGGGGGCTTATGGCAGGCTGTAGTCTGCGGGTTTGGCGGTGTAAGGATGCTCAATGGCAAATTAAGAATTTCTCCGCACCTGCCTGAACAATGGGTTAAATTATCGTTTACTATTAACTGGAATGAAGATTTGCTAAAAATAGAAATTAATAAAAAAAATATGAAAATTGAAAATGTCACAAAAAACAACAAAGTTTTTTTTACCGCATTTGATCAGGTATATGAACTAAATGAAAGGCAAATAATAGATTTATAAAGGATTATATGGAAATGAGTAATATCACAACTTTTATTTTTGATCTTGACGGAGTTATAACTGATACAGCTGAATATCATTATCTAGCATGGGAAAAATTATCTGATGAAGAAAATATGCATTTTGATAAAGAAATGAACGAACTGTTGAAAGGTGTTTCAAGAACTGATTCATTGAAAATCATACTTGACCATAACGATGTGATAATTTCAGATGAAACTTTAGAAGAGTGGGCGACACGCAAGAACGAATATTATGTGGAACTGATAAAAACAGTAACTCCAAAAGATCTGTTTCCCGGAATAAAAGAACTTTTTAATGAATTGAAAAACAGAAGTATTTATATTGCATTGGGATCAGCATCGAAAAATGCCGCTACAGTTTTGAATGGGTTGGGTATTACAGAATATTTTGATATGATAGGCGATGGACATAGTGTAAAAAGAAGCAAGCCTGCGCCGGATTTATTTTTACATGTTGCTGAATCACTAGGTGTTAAGCCTGAAACATGTGTTGTTGTTGAAGATGCCGAAGCCGGTGTCGAAGCAGCAAAAACTGCAGGAATGTATGCAGTCGGAATTGGCGATCCGACAGCATTAAACAAAGCCGATATAGTTTATACTGCTCCGAAAAATATTGTGTTAAAAGATATTATTAAAAACTGATTAAAACTCAGGAAGGATTTACAGATGTCAAAATTTACCACCATTTCGCCAAAAGACTGGAAATTAAGCGAAGTATCTGAAACTCAGAAGCTGAAAGTACAGAAATATACCGGATTTTCTTTCGATGATATTATAGACAGAGCAAAAAATGCAACTTACGGATTTTTGTCAAATCATTTTAATAAAGATGCTAAAGCTGTAGAAGGGCATTATGATCCGACAATAAAGAAATCTCAGCCCTCCAACCTTACAAACCTGATAGCGCCTTTGCAGTTTCTTGCAATGTATGATATGTTCGGTGACACTGATATGCTGGAAAAAGCAAAAGGCTGTGCGGATTTTATTTATAACAATGTTACAATTTGGTGGCCTATGCATATGTGGCAGGGCGGTGTTAGAGATACGGGAGAAATGGATGGACAGGTCTGGGTGAAGTATACAGCCGAAGCTCTGCTTATGAATGTGGCAGTTTATACCAGAAGCAAAGATAAAGAGTATCTAAGACGTGCTAAACAGAATGCTACTTTTTTAAAGCAGGCTCAGCGTCACGGATTTAAATTCGTATTTGATGAGAAAAATCAAAAATGGTTTGATAACGGCTGGAAATCTTTTGGACGAGTGGTTGAAGGTTTTTTGGCATTATATGATGTTACAGAAAACGAAAAATATCTTGAAAGAGCACAGGCATGGGGCGATTATGGATTAACTCTACAATCCGAAAATGGCTGTTTTTATCTGATTGATGATTATTTTTACAATACAGATATAGCACCGAACGAAATAAGAGGAATGGTTTATCTATATAAAGCTACAGATAAAAGAAAATATTTGGACTCAGCTATAAAATATGCAGATTGGCACGTAGAACATCAGAGAGAAGACGGTGGATGGCTCCTTGCTATTGATAGAGATGATGAAGTTGTGTGCGATGTTGTAGGCCCGGGAGATCCTGCTAATATCGGAATCAGCATGCTTGCACTTTATGATGAAACAAAAGAAAAAAAATACTTAAATTCTGCTGTTAAAGCCTTAAAATATTCTGTAAAAATGCAGGCGGTGCCGGGATGCTTATATAATAAATATCTTGATGATCCCAAAGTGTTATGGGGTTTCTGGTCATGGGAACCGACTTTAGACTGGACATTGTGCGGAGATCAGTCAGTGCATCATGTTAGGGCAATGTTTTTTATACCTTATTACATTGCTCTTAAGCTATAAATTTAGAATTATTAAGCAAAGTAAAATAATTAAAAAAAAAGGGAGTATTATGTCAAATGTACTGAAGAAAACATTAATAGCTGGTGTATTTATCTGTTCTGTTTTTTTTGCAGTTTTTGCTGGAAACGTAGCATCTAATACATCCATACCCGTATTGAAACGGTCTGATGAAACAGCAAAAGAACACAATGATCGGGCTATGGCTTATCATAAAATTCGTTATCTTGATATGGCAACAGAGGAATATGAAAAAACACTTAAACTTGATCAACCTAAACAACCTACCAAAGAACAGCTTGAATTAGTATACAAATTTACTCCCCTCCTTTTTATTCATCCTGATGAATTCTTTAAGCTGAAAGATATTGCTGCTATTATTCATCCGAATGCAAGAGTAATCGGATATCATCTTTTTTGGGAAGATGATATTGATTTCCCTGACGATAATGATCCATGCGATCACGAGGTTGTATGGGTTGAATATACTAAAGATAAAAAAAATATAGAAAATTGTTATTTTTATTTCCATAGTCGAATAATAAAAGCAGGAAAAGAAGCACTTGAAAATGCAAATAAGCATGGAGGAAGAATACATGTAAATGTTCAGTGGGGCAAACATGGTTCATTTCCAATTGACTGGAAGAAAAATAAAATTATAGCTGATAAGAGAGATGCTGAAAAAGACTATTATAAACTTAATACACCGATACCTCTAAATGAATATATGTATGGTACATATAAAAAACTGCACACTGTAGGAAGAAGAAATATAACCTCTCCTCTCGGGAAAAACTGGCCTAAAAAATTTACAGGAACATATAATGATTTTTTAAATACAACAAACCTACTTGACCCTCTTTCTATGTTGAAAAAGAAAAAAATGATAATGGTAAGTTATTGGAGCAATGCTGTAATAAACCGTTATTTTCTGCCATATAATTTCAGAGCAAAAACTGAATGGCCAAGGCAGTTTCAAAAATAAATAGAAGATATACCAAAGTAACTATATACATAAATATAATAAATGAATGTTTTAAAAAATGGGGATGAGGAGATGATAATACCTAAATTTATTCTAACTGGCGAAGCAAAGCCTGTAATACAAGATGAAAAAAAAATAAAATCTCGTTATACCCATGCTAGGTGGTCGGTAATAATTTCAATGATTGTCGGTTATGGTTTTTACTATGTCTGCCGCATGGCATTATCGGTAATAAAAGAACCTGCAATAGAATCCGGTGCTCTAACTGCAATTCAGTTAGGAGTAATCGGTTCACTGCTTTCACTGGTTTATGCATTCGGGAAACTTACTAATGGATTTATAGCGGATCGATGTAATATAAAGAAATTTCTGGCCATAGGTTTGTTTGCCAGTGCGATTATAAATTTATTGATAGGTTTTTATTCAGGTTTTATTTTTTTTGCTGTTATGTGGGGTATTAATGGATGGTTTCAGTCTATGGGATCTGCACCGTGTGTAGTTTCATTATCACAATGGTATTCATATAAGGAAAAAAGTACATGGTACGGGATATGGAGTATAGCACATTATGTTGGCGAAGCAGTTACGTTTATAGGAACTGCTTTTTTAGTAGTTCATTTCGGCTGGAAGCATGTTTTTGTCTGGATAGGTGTCGGAGGAATTATAATAGCCTACTTAACATATAAGTTTATGTACGACAGGCCCGAAGCTTATGGGTTACCTAATGTTGCCGACTATAAAAATGATCATCCTGCTATAAAAAAAGAAAATAAGACACACGAATTATCTACATGGGAAACACAGTTGTTAGTAATAAAAAATCCCTATGTTTGGCTGATTGGACTTAGTGCAATGTGCCTTGGAATTGTTAGATACGCAATTAACAGCTGGGGAATATTGTTTTTACAGGATACACAGTCAATTTCATTAATAACTGCAGGTTCACTTCTAGCTATTACTCCAATTATGGGTGGATTAGGATCATTCTTTTCCGGAATTATTTCAGATAAAATTTTCAAATCCCGCCATGCAGTAACAACATCATTTTTCTCAGTACTAATGGTAATATTTATAATATTATTTTGTTTTGCACCAGGTAATACAGTTATACTGGGGCTTTATTTGGCAGGTTTCGGTTTTTCTATGGGGGTACTATTATGTTTTATCGGCGGAATGCTTGCTGTAGCTCTTTCTCCAACAAGAGCTACCGGTGCTGCAATGGGAATGATTGGTTTTCTTTCATACATAGGAGCATTTTCCCAGGATATTATAAATGGTATATTAGTTCAGCATGCACAGCATATTGAAAAAATTCAAACAGCTACTGGTTTAAAAGAAGTAACTACATATGATTATCATACAGTGAAAATATTTTGGATTGTAACATCAATATTAATGTTACTGTTCATAATACCAACAATTAGTGCAAAAAAAACACATGAATAGATGAAGGTAATAAAAATGAATATCAAAATAGATCTGCATAATCACACAATTGCATGTGGACATGCTTATAGTACCTTTACAGAAATAGTGAGGGAAGCTTCTGATAAGAAACTTGAAATCATTGCTATTACCGAACATGGGCCGGCACATGACCCAAAAGGTACTACTTTGGATTTTTTTAACACATACAGAGTTCTTCCTGATGAGTTCAACGGAGTAAGAATTTTGAAAGGAAGCGAAGTTAATATTATTACTAATTCTGGAGAGATAGATTTACCGGAAAATCTTCTGAAAAAAATGGACATAGTTATTGCGAGTTTTCATACCAACTGCAAGAAAACTGGAACTGTTGAAGAAAATACACAGGCGTATATCAATGCCATGAAGAATCCGTACATAGATATAATAGGGCATCCAGACGATATAAGTAATTTCCCTTATTGCCCGGAAAGACTGGTGAAAGCAGCAGTTGAAAGTGATGTTGCTCTGGAAGTTAATAACAGTTCAGTTCTGGCGAGGCCAGAAAGTGGAAAGTTGTGTGTTGAGATGTTAAAAGCCGCAAAGAAGTATGGAGCAAAACTATCAATAGGCTCGGATTCGCATTATCACACAGGGATAGGAGTTTTTGATTATGCAATAAAGCTTATAAATGATTTGCGGATTGATAAAAGTAAAATAATAAATCTCTCTCAGGAAAAATTGTTTAATCTTTTAAAAAGAAATCACATAAAAACTAATTGGCGTTAAAATCTATTTCCAAATAAGGTTGATTAATTGGTCTGAACAGATGTTGAAATATGTCTCATCTATGGGGGGTATTAGATTGTGTCAATGAGCTATTAAAACAATCTATGCTTGACAGTACAATCAAAAGAAAAGGATAAAAAAATGAATAAATTTTTCGCAATTATTATTGCTGCAATAATGTCTACTACCTATGTATTTGCAATCTCATCAACTAAATGTAAAAATGAATGCATGGTAAACCGTTTTATGAACCTGAATAAGAATTCAGATTGGAAATTAATAAAAAAAATAACACTTCAATTTCCATCCTATCATGTCCAGGGAATGGTAAAAATAGGCAAATATTTTTATATATCCTCAGCTAGAATTACTGAGAAGAGTGAAAGACTGAAAGATTCTGATTATGGATACGACAGGACACCGGGAAAAGGAGTCGGGTATTTATTTAAGTTTGATATCAATGGGAAACTGATAGATAAAATAACGCTGGGAATTAAAGACTGTTACCACCCCGGAGGAATTGATTTTGACGGGAAATACATATGGGTACCTGTTTCCGAGTACCGCCCAAACAGCAGGTCTATAATTTACCGTGTCGATCCGACAACAATGAAAGCTGAAGAAATATTTCGTTTCGGAGATCATATAGGGACTATTTCGTATAATCCTGAAACTGGAATTCTTTATGGTTCCAGTTGGGGATCAAGAAGATGGTATGCATGGAAGCTAAAACCTGAAAATTATCTGAATCAGTCGAAAAAGGAATTTAATATCCCCCCATACACAATGAAACTAAACAGTGAGCATTATATAGATTATCAAGATACTCACTTTATTCCAGGGCACTACATTCTTTGTGGTGGATTAAATGTTTACCCGATTAAAAACACTGGCGATACAGCCTTGAAAATTCATACAGAAAAGAATATCGGCAATGTAGCTTTCGGTGGAATAGATTTGGTAGACACAAATACTTTAGAACCTGTTTTTCAGCTTCCTGTTAATCTCAGGATTGCTCCTCAGCTTGTTATGACAAATAATCCGTTTTACTTTGAATGCGGTATTAAGTCTATTACTTTTTATTTTGTTCCCCAGAGCGATGCTGTAACTAAAGATAATGGTGGAGTTGATATGTACATATATACAGTCCAGTAGAGTTTAAAATTGCTTAATATTTGGTTTGCTTCGGTTTGGCACTACTCCAAATTTTCAGATAGGCTATAATTAATTTGTTAAACTTCCAGTTTGACTAGTGGTATATAACTAAAAAGTGATATGAATTATGTTGAAGATACTAAAGAATACAGTAATAGTAAATTTACTGTTATTTTTAGGTTTATTTTTGTGCTCCTGTTCAGATAATAGTTCAAAAAACACAGAAAATGGGAAGATTGTTCTGAAGCTTGGTGGATGGTATACAATACAGGCTCTTGATGCGACCCAGAAGAAAATAGATCAATATAATAAAGAAAACCCGGATGTTGAAGTAAAAGTAGTTGCCTACTCGAGCGCTACTTCATATTTTCAGAATTTACAGGGCCAGATTGCTTCAAAGACAGCTCCTGATATGCTTCTGCTTGAACCTAATATATTTCAAATGCTTTATAAAAATCATGCAATTATTTCATTGGATGAATATATAAAGAAAGTCGGATATAAAACCGGTGATATTTATAAAGCATTATTGGACGGCTATATGATTGATGGCAAACTGTATGCTATCCCTTCAGATTTTAATATGCTGGCCCTTTATTATAACAAAGATATGCTTGACAAAACAGGATTGAATGTTCCTGAAACATATGAAGAACTAAGAAGCACTGCGAAAAAACTGACGACTAATAATGTTTACGGCTTGAATATTAATCCGTTAATCGGGCGGATAATGCCTTTTATAGAAGCTTTCGGTGGGGAAATTATAAGCGGCAGCGGAAATTTGCAGATTAATACCAAGGGTAAAGCTGAAGGGATAAAATTCATAATGGATATGTATAATAAGGATAAAAGTGCCGTAACATGTAAAGTTTTAGGTGATGGCTGGACAGGTGATACTTTTGGAAAACAGAAAGCCGCAATGGCTGTTGAAGGTACCTGGATGATCGGTTATCTGAGAAATAATATCAAAGGATTTAAATGGGGAATCGCTCCTATGCCGGCGGAAAAAGGAAAAGCTCCTCAGTTGATGTTTTCAGGAGCTTATGCTGTACCTGTCTGTAGCAAACATCCATTAGAAGCTGTTAAATTTCTAAAGTGGTATTTAGCTCCTGAAAATGTTTTTGAAGGATTTCTTGCCGGTTCTCAAAGTATTCCTGTACAGAAATCTTATAAATCAAAAGTAATCAAAAAGTTTCCTGAATTGAAAGAACTTTTAGATAAAACACAGAATGCCTCTATGTATTCATTTGGAAAAGCCGGTAAAAAATTTGAAGACTATATTAACAATATACTGGAAATATTGGCATATATGCCGGAAAAAGACAGTTTAAAAAATATACAAAACGAACTGGATCAGGTGCAAAGCCGATTTGAACTGCAGTAATATGGGAAATTATTATGAGAAATAGTGTAATTAATAAAATTAAAGGATACAATTCGTTGGCAGGATATTTTTTTATTGCTCCGGTTGTTTTATTAATGACGGTTTTTCTTATTTACCCTACTATTTACAGTTTTATATTGAGTTTTAAAGAATTTTCATTTTTTTCTCCGGCTGACTCTAAATGGGTAGGACTTGGAAATTATGTAACTTTATTCAGGGATCCTGAATTTCTTCAGGCTTTTAAGAATACTTTTGTTTTAGTATTAACTGTTGTTCCAATATCAACTGTACTTGCTCTTGTTATGGCTGTTTTAGTAAACTCTAAAGTAAAAGGGAAAACTTTTTTCAGAGTGTCTTTTTTTCTGCCTAATGTTACATCTACTGTAGCAATCGGAACAATTCTGGGTTTTTTATTTCGAAAGGATTCTTTTATTGTTCTGTTCTTTGCAAAATTATTTGGTTTTGAGAATATCTCATGGTTTGCCGATGTTCATTTGGCTTTACCTTTAGTGATAATAGCAATGATCTTTACATTCAGCGGATTTTACATGATAATATACCTCGCAGGATTACAGGAGATATCTAAGGACTATTATGAAGCAGCCGATATTGATGGAGCCGGAAAAGTCAGACAGTTTTTAAAAATAACAGTGCCGCTTCTTAAAAATACACATTTTCTGGTTATTATGATGCTTGTTATAAATACATTTCAAATATTTGACCAACCTTATGTAATTTCAACATTTGGAAATTCTTCAATCCCGGGAGGACCCGCCGGTTCAACTATGACTCTCGTAATGTTCTTATATACCAGGGCATTCAATTACTTTGAAATGGGGTATGCGTCTGCGGCCGCTTTTGTACTGTTTGCTGTAATATTTATATTTACAATAGTTCAGAAAAGATTTTTTGATCTAAAAGAAAAATAGGTAGGTGTGATATTGAATAAAATATTAACTAAAACTATAATTTATTTTTTCCTGATATTTTTTGCTGTTGTTACACTCTTTCCTTTTCTCTGGACATTCTATGTTTCTTTTGTGAAAGATGTTAATAATATTGGAAAGTTTTCCTTATCTCTTTCTGATTACGGATTTGATAATTTTATTTATCTGTTTTCTAAAATACAGGCCGGAAGCTGGTACTTTAA
This sequence comes from Victivallales bacterium, assembly GCA_036011305.1. Lineage (GTDB taxonomy): Bacteria > Verrucomicrobiota > Lentisphaeria > Victivallales > GWF2-38-69 > DASCNA01. The sequence continues at coordinate 2,228 of DASCNA010000159.1, read as the reverse complement.
CAGTATAGTTACTACTTTGGGAATAACTTTTGCAAACCTGATTTTTAATTCTATGGCCGGTTATTCACTGGCAAGAATAAATTATCCCGGAAGAAGTTTTATATTCTGGATAGTTCTTGGAGTTATGCTTGTACCTTTTCAGATCACAATGGTGCCTGTCTATATGTTGCTGATTGACTGGAACTTTGTAAACTCATTTAAAGGACTCATCATTCCTTTTATGTTTAACAGCTTTGGAATATTTCTAATGCGTCAGTTTTTTCTTGGTATTCCTAAGGAATTGGAAGAAGCTGCCAGAGTTGACGGTTTGTCAAAGTATGGAATATTTACTAAAATAATGCTGCCTTTGGCAAAAACAGCTCTGATTACACAGTTTATAATAATTTTTATGTGGAATTGGAACAGCTTTATATGGCCAAGTATTATTTCCAATGAAAGCAGCATGTACACTCTCGCTGTCGGTATTAATACTGTAAAATCACAGTACTTTTCTGTTCCGACCACGGTAATGGCAGGAGTTGTAGTGCTGACAGTTCCTGTATTGCTGGTATTTATAATTTTACAGAAATATTTTATAAGAGGTATTGCCGGTACTGGCATTAAGTAACCTAAATAATGGTTAAGGATTTTATTTTTAAGTGTAGCATCCATAATTTTGTGAACTAATTTTAATTATCACAAAAAAACAAACTCACAAATTATGGAAGCTATAATATGTGCCTAATAAAAATGTTTTGCAAGTATGATGATTTTTGTCTAAAATTTGAAACTGAATAGAATAAGTTTTTACTTGAAGCAAATTCTAATTGTAGGAATAGAAAAGGCAACTTAAGCTTAAGTGAACGGATGACGATACTTACTCTTTTTCACCAATCTAATTTTAGGACATTCAAACATTTCTATAAAGATTATGTAGTCAAGCATTTAAGTCATTACTTTCCAAACTTGATCTGCTATGAGCGTTTTGTTGCTTTAATGCCATCCATGTTAATACCTATGACAGTTTTCATTTACTCAGAAAGAGGTAAATGTACAGGAATATTATATATTGATTCCACCAAGCTTTCTGTGTGTTCAAATATAAGGATACCAAGAAATAAAGTATTTAAAGATATTGCCAAAAGAGGCAAAAATTCTATGGGATGGTTTTTCGGTTTTAAACTTCATTTGATTGTAAATGACCTAGGTGAGATTATCTCTTTTTATATCTCAACAGGCAATATAGATGACAGAGTACCGGTAGGTGGAATGAGTAAAAATATATTTGGTAAACTATTTGGAGATAAAGGGTATATCTCAAAAAAACTTTTTGATAAGCTTATGCCCAAAGGTGTCCAATTGATAACAACAATAAGAGGTAAAATGAAAACAAACTTATTCCCTTAGTTGACAAAATACTGTTAAGAAAAAGATATATCATTGAAACAATAAATGACCAGCTAAAAAATATTTCTCAGATTGAACATTCACGTCACAGAAGTTTTAAAAACTGCATGCTTAATATACTTGGTGGTTTAGCTGCATATTCTCTGCAGGAAAAGAAACCATCTATTCGCATTGAAAGCAAACTGCTGCGACAAATTGTCCGATATTGAGGTTAATTATGCTTTTACAGGATAATTATCGATATTACGTGAGAGATTTTTATTTCTATTCCGAACCATGTATACAGATCAAACTAAATAAGGAAATAAAATGATGAATTTGCAATATGGCAATCAAGGAACAATAAAACTGAGTCAATCATTTCTGATTAAAATATCAATAGAAAAGAGAAGACTTGAAAAACAGTTACTGGAGATGAAAAATGAATACAATAGAATTAGCAAAGTATATAAAACTTGAAATAGGCGACAGATTGAGTGTTTACAAAGCATTAAAAGTAACCTATTCAAAAGATAAAATTACAACAGAAAATATATTATATACTCTACCGCTTGGCTTAATAAATCTTCCTAAAGAAAACGGTTAAAATGTAAATACAATGGCATCTATTGTACTTTCTATGCTACTACTTGATATGTAACTTCCTTTTCTATGAAAGCCAGGTTTATCAATAAAAAACTCCATATATACTCACCTATTTTTTGTAATTAATTTGGTAAACTCCCAGTTTGACTGGGAGACTCAACAAAGTTTGACTTTTAAGTAAATAGGTATTACTCCGATATCTGTGAATTCCTTTAGGAGTTACAGATAAAGGAGTAACACCAATGAACGATAAGATA
>DASCNA010000158.1:0-18079 GCA_036011305.1 Victivallales bacterium | reverse complement strand
GTTTCAATGATAAAGTCTTCTGTTGTCATAGCATTACTCCTAATATATTATTTGATTAGTCGCTTATAATATTTAGAAGTTTATGCTATGACATATAATTTCAAAGAACATCAACTAAAAAAAGTTGAACACTGCGTTTGTCCTTATAGAAAAATTGAATTAAATATTTAATTTCCTAAATTTTTATATTGCCTTTTTTTAAACCTAAAGAATTTAAGTATTCTTCAGCTTCATTGTGTTTAGCCAAGTTTGTATGGTTCTTAATATGTAAACAGTGAGCATCAACAGTTGCCGTGAACTTAACTCCTAGTTTATTCGCTTGTTTAAGTACCGTTGATCTTTTAACTGCTTTTTCTGTTAATTCCCATAAGACATGTTTTTTCGAACATATTTTCATCAAAGGTTCCATTATATAATTTAGTTCATTATCAGATAGTTTGTCTACAGGGATCTTATAGTTTCGCAACGGTTCAAGGCCATCTGACATATGAGCCAAAATTAATGGATAGTTATTATGTTTTACTGCATTGACGTAAGCTGAAACAAAATTCTCTAAAATGGAACTGACATCCTTGCTATTTATTTGATTGATCCAATTACTAACGCTATCAGATGGGCTTCTGTGAAATTCACCAGGGATAAGTTTGTGGTCAGTTTTTAAGGCAGACATGTCGGGAAGCCAGTGGACACTTAATAGCAGTACATTCAGTTTTTCTGCATCTGAACCAGGTATATTGATTTGACCGTTATCGTTTAGTATTTCAGTTTCTACACCTGATAATAAACGGACAGGAGAAGAAGTTTTTTTAGTATTTATATCTTTAAGGTAGGATTCAAATTGTTCAGGTATAATTTTTTTCCAGTAAACCCATGATTTTTTATTGTTTGGAAGATTTTTAGAATAGTGTTTTAAAATACATATTTCGTCAAGATTCAATCTTTCAGCTTCTTTAAGGATATTATCAATAGTCATTTCTCTATTCGCACATTTGTCCAGATAGTAATGAATATGATAATCAGTATTATTATATTTATACATTTTTTTTAACCATTTACTAAGGGAGATATGTCGTCTTCAATTAAAGATAGTTTTTTGACAAAGAAGCCAAGCATTGTTAACTTTTTCATTTCTTTTAATGAATGAGCATCAGAAGCAAAATAAAATTTGCATCCTGCATTTTTGGCTAGAGTGAGAACACGCAGAGGTGTTTCAATGCTCCACATAGAGTATTGTTTATTTCTTATTTTTTTAACTTTAGGTATAAATGAAACTGTTATTTCAATTCCAATATTTTGTTCTGCAGCGGCAGCAAAATTGTCATACAGTTCATTATCTGAAATGGATTCTATTATACTGTCATATTGATTTTCATATCCAAACGGAAGAAGGGGATGTACTATATTGGTAGCTATTCCACTTTTGACAGCAGAATTAAAAAAACTTAATAGATGTTTTCCAACTGATTGCGAAGTTTCATCTTTTGGTTGCAGGACAAGTTGTTTCATATGAAAATGAGAGCATGAGAGATTCACATAATCAAGTTTCTCTGAATATTCTTTAGTTATACTGAATTTGCCGGGAGCTATTGTGTCAGCTTCACATCCTACAAGTATTTGCAGTGGGGTTGATATGGATTTTAAATCTTTACATAATGTTATGGTATGTTTTTCATTTTGTAAACTATACCAATTATCAGGTTTGATTCGCTTATTTGTCCATATATGGTCTGAAAAACCAATAGTCTTTAATCCCATTTCTTCTGCTAAATGCAAAATATTCGCAGGCATATGATTTTTTTTATCATCGCAACATGATGATAAATATGTATGAACATGTAAATCATGGTCTATTGTGATCATGCGACTGTTCCTGATGATTTTTTACAATGATGTAAATAAATTAGGGATTTCAACAAAGCGAATAGGAATAGTATCCAGTTTTGGGCTGAGCCATTCAGCAAAATATTCCATACCGTATTGTTCACTCATTAGATGACCGAGTTCTATGAGTGAAACTTTTTTGCCTTGAGATATGGCATCTCTTGTGTATTCTCCCACGCCCCATTCAGTAAATTCACCCCCTATTACAGTATCAATATCAGGATGTGATAAGGCCTGTAAAAAATATTTAGTTTCAGGGCTTCCAAGAAGAAGAACTATATTTTTAACTCTTTGTTTTGAGTCACCAATTACTTTTAATTTATCTATTTTTAAGACAGTTTTTAGTTCATTTACTAATTCTGATAGACTTTCCTCATTTTTGTGAACTATAAATGGAATATTCTTATCCTGAAAAGATCCCCATTTCAATTTTTTGAGTGTTCCCGTTAATATTCCGTCAGGTACATATTTATGCCAGTTATCATGGAACCTCCATACGGCAATATTGTTATTTTCAAGTTCTTTCTTTTTTTTGAGATAGATAGGATTGCCATGTAGATAGTCAAAGTGTTTATCTTCATGATTGTAGTAAGTTGGTTCATGAGTGATTATAAAATTGGCTCCAAACTCTTTCGCTTTCTGGATAACCTCCATTGTTACTGTAAATGCAGAGATAATACCTTTAACTTCAGAATCCATAGAACCGCTTTTTAAAGTATCAACAGTATTATTTCTAAGTGCATCTGGAATAGAGTTTAAAATAATATCTATTACTTTCCCAACTGTATATTTTTCCATATTTATCTCCGCAGTTTCTTTATGTTTCGCCAGTTATTACGAGTATAATATATCTAAGTTATTGTTAAGGGATGAATTTTCAATTAGAAACAAAAATTAAACACCAATATCCTCATTCCATATTTCAGGGTGTTCATGTTGAAATCTTTTCATCAATGCGATACATTCTTCATTCTGAAGGATCTCCAGAATGACTCCCCTGGTTCTGAGCAAATCTTCATCGCCAGTATAAGTTATATTTTCTCCGATAACGACTTTCGGTATGCAGTAAAGCAGAATAGCTCCACAGCACATTACACAGGGTGAAAGCGTAGTATAAATAGTAGATTTTCTATATACATAAGCAGGATAACGGCCGGCATTTTCCAGTGCATCCATCTCTCCATGCTTAATGGCGCTTCCTTCTTGAATCCTTCTATTATGCCCTCTGCCTATAATTCTGTTTTGGTATACAAGAACAGAACCTATAGGAATTCCACCTTCAGAAAAACCTATGACTGCTTCTTCAATTGCAGCTTTCATAAATTGATAGGACATAATAATAAAATCTTTTTTTACACATTATAGTTCAAGTTTTACATAAGATAAATATTAACTACAAAAATACTCCTGATCAAATATATCACTTTGATTAACAGAATATTCTATTGTTGGTTTGAAAATGAATTTATACAGTTATATTTATTCGAAGATAAGGAGATTATAAGATTTTAATTAAAGGGTGGAAATATGAAAAATCAAACATCACGTGAAATAGTTAAGAATTGTCTGACTTTTAATAGCCCTCAGAGGATGCCTCGGGATATATGGTATCTTCCATATTTTTCTAAAAAACATCCTGAACAATTAAAAAAACTTTTAGAAAAATATCCATCAGATTTAGGCTCTATTCCAAATGTATATAGGATTTCCGGAATAGTTAAAGGCGATGCTTATGAGTTAGGTGAATATGTTGATGAGTGGGGGTGCGAGTTTACAAATATTCATGAAGGTATAATTGGAGAAGTAAAGAGACCTTTAATGGATGAAATAACTGATATTGATAAAATTACTCCTCCATACGATACATTACCGGATAATTATGCTAAGGCCAGAGATATAATAAATAGAGGATATGGGGAAACTGATAAATTTGTAATGGCCGGCTGCTGCCCTAGGCCATGGGAAAGATTTCAGTTTATCAGAGGAACAGAGAATGCAATGATGGATCTGGCTCTTTATCCTGATGAAATTAAATCTGCACTGAAAAAAATACATGATTTTTATATGAAGGAATTGGAGTTCTGGACTTCTACAGATGTAGATGCCATATTTTTTATGGATGATTGGGGCGCCCAGAAAGACCTGCTTATTTCCTGTGATATGTGGAAACATTTCTTTAAACCTTTATATAAAGATTACTGTGATATAGCTAAGGCTAATGGGAAACATGTTTTTATGCATTCCGATGGTAACATAACCAGAATCTACAAAGAGTTGATTGAAATTGGTGTTGATGCTGTTAATTAACAAATATTCTGTATGAATATGGAGGAAATCGCAGAAGCAGCTAAAGGCAAAATAACTTTTTGGGGAGAAATAGACCGGCAACATGTGGTTCCTGCAACTGATACTCAAATCGGTCGTGATGCCGTAAGAAAAGTTGCAAAAAACCTTTATGACCCAAAAGGTGGTATAATAGCTCAATTTGAACTTGGTCCAGGAGCTAATCCAGAAATGCCTTTTGCTATTATGGACGAATGGGAAAAAGTTCAGGCAGAGGCAAAATAGATCGTATTGTTCAGGCAGTATCTATTTGATTGATATATCCAAAACCCTAATGTGCATTATTTTGGCACTATATAATATTTATTTAATAGTGGTATGATAAGTGAATATTATTCCGAATTTTCTAAGTAATATTTTTCTATGCTTTCCAGCTTCATACCTCTTGAACCTTTTAGATAAACCATGTCATTTTCTCCTATATTACTTATTAAGTATTCAGAGGCTTCTTCAATGTTTGCTAAGTGTATGATTTCAGTTTTATCTGATGCCTCAAACTTAATTTGAGAGAATGCTTTTTTCATAAAATCACCAATAAGGATAATAATAGCATCAGGGTGCAGGTATTGAGCATATCTGATTGTTTCATAATGAGATTTTACAGCATTCTCACCCAGTTCTAGCATGTCGCCCAATATTATATAGCTTGTTTTGAATTTACCGGTTACCAAAATATCCGATATATATTCTAAACCTGCTTTAGTGCTGTCGGGGTTGGCATTGTAAGCATCATTTATCCAGTGTGTATTGTTGATTCTATTTATTTTCATTCTCATGCCTGACAGTTTACATTTAGTCAGATGTCGGCAGACATCTTTGTTCTGTATTCCTAAAAATGATGCAGCTGTTGCAGCTGCGGCTGCATTAGCTATTTGATGTTTGCCAGGTATACTCCATCTTACAAGATTATCATCAAAACAATCATGCCAGCTGAGTGAATATGATGTGGTTTCAAGATCTGTAGAGATGTAGTTATAAGTAATATCTGAAGGACTATCAGTGTTATTGTATGTCATATACCTGATATTGTTTAGTTTATCTCTGATAGGCTTGTATTTTAGAATATTTGATGGAAGAACCACAAGGTTTTCTCTTTTAGATTTATGAAAATGATTCAGTATGTTTGATTTTTCTTCAGCTACACCGTGTAGATTTATGAAAAACTCAAGATGAGATGATGCTATGGAAGTTATTATTGCTATATCAGGCATGGCGATCGAAGCGATGACATCAAGTTCTCCAGGATGGTTGGTTCCCAACTCTATGACTGCATATTTATGCCTGGGGTTTATATTTAAAATATTTAAAGGAGTTCCTATCTGATTATTTGTATTAGCCCTGGTCGCGTAAACAGCATCTTCGCCAAACTCCTGTGATAGTATGCCTTTAAGAATTTCTTTTGTGCTGGTTTTCCCGTTGCTGCCTGTTACTGCAATTAAAGTTAGATCGTTAAGGGTAGCTCTATAATTTTTTGCTATATCCTGATAAGCTTTTAATGTATTATTAACTTCCAGAATAGGTAAATTATCAGGCAAACTGTCGGTGTCATATCTGCCTTTTTCTAGACATAGGGCTGTGGCCCCTGAATTAACTGCATTGTCCAGAAAATCATGGGCATCAAAGTTTACACCTCTGAGTGCTAGAAACAGTGAATTACTGCAATCCGAACGGGTGTCGGTTGTTATATGTCTAACAGTTTTATTCGTGTTATCTGAAATATTTTTCCATGTTCCTGCACTGTACTCTTTTAACTCATTAAATGTAAATAAATGTGTTGTATCTTCCATATATTTCTCTTGTACATCACTTTAATTTCTTCTTATTTTATGTACTTGAATATGCATGATTAGCGTTATGCACTCTGACGTAAAGAATCAATTACTGAGAACTAGTGTCAGAATTCGTGACAATAATTGCGTGTTTAATCTTTTTCAATAATCAGCATAGCATAAAATAAAAATGACTTATAGCAAATAAACGTTATTATCATTTTGATATGATAGTGAATAATGTGCAAAAATCAAACAGTCATATAAGAAGGAAATTCAATAAATTTCTCTTTTATTACTATATTTTATATGTTTTTTATAGTCATTAGCCTGAAAAATGTTGATATTTATGACCAAATAGGGTAAAATAGGAGTAAAAAGGAGAATATAGGTGAAAAAGGCAGAGATTAGGAATGGTGATAATTCAGAGCTGTTATTTGCCGGTGAGTTTGTTCATGCCATAGACTCACAGAGGCGAATAGCCATTCCTAAAGACTGGAGAGTAAAAGACGGTTTAAATCGTTTTTATATTCTTCCCGGGAGGCATAAAACTCTCCAATTAATGACCTATAGCTCTTTTAAACGGCTTGCTGAAAAATTAAAAAAGGTATCAATAGCAGATCCCAAGGCCTCAATAGCATTGGCAAGGTTAGGTGCGCGCGCTAGGGAATGTAGATGTGATAAGCAGGGGAGGATTCCTGTGCCGGAACAGTTGCTGGAGTATGCTGAAATAAAAAAAGGTAATGAAGTGGAAGCAGAACTGGTACTTGTTGGTGCATTCAACAGTATACAGATTTGGTCAAGAGCTAACTGGGATAAACAGTTTATGAGTGATGAAGAAATGCTGGATGTACTGCAGGGAATAGAAGAGTTGCGTGATGAAATTTAATTATAATCAAATCAGGGAAAATGAAAATGAGTGAGTCAGAAAATTATAAACATCATATTCCGGTTATGGCTCAGGAAGTTTTAGACTATTTGATTGTGTCATCAAAAAATCAGAAAATCATTGACGGAACACTTGGTTTCGGCGGTCACAGTAAGCTTATGATAAGTAAAAATTCTAAGGCAGAACTGCTGGGAATAGATAGAGATGATACTGCTATTAAATATAGTACAGACTTATTAAGTTTCGCAAAAGAGAGAGTTACTATAGCAAAAGGTAAATTCAGTGATCTGGCTGAAATATCTGAATCAATTGGCTGGAATAAAGTAGATTCCATTCTTCTGGATATTGGTGTTTCATCTCTGCAGATAGATAAAGGTGAGAGAGGATTTTCATTTAGGGAAAATGGACCTCTGGATATGAGAATGGATAGTAGACAGAAAAAAACTGCTTCCCAGATACTGAACTTCTCTCACGTAGAAGATCTGGCTAAAATATTTAGAGAATACGGCGAAATAAAACAGGCATGGAAGCTGGCAAATGCGATAGTGGAAAGAAGAACAGATAAACCATGGTTTTATACACAGGAACTTGCTGAACTTTGTCAAAAGGTTTTAACTTTGACGAGGAAAAATGGTCCGCCTGCTCCTACTCTTTGTTTTCAGGCATTGAGAATAGCAGTTAATGATGAGCTTGGAGAATTGGAAAAAGCAGTAAGAACTTCAATTGAAATATTAAATAAAGGTGGAAGACTTTGCGTTATCAGTTATCACTCATTAGAGGATCGAATAGTCAAGAATATATTTAAAAATGAAGCAACTGAATGTATCTGTCCTCCTGGGTTGCCTATTTGCAAATGCGATCATAAAGCATCTATCAAATTAATTACAAAAAAGCCATTAACACCTACATCGGAAGAGGTGAAAAAAAATAGAAGAGCAGCTTCTGCAAAAATGAGAATTGCAGAAAAAATTTGATATACAGTACTGAAAGGAGCCTACCATGAATTTGAGAACGAGAAAAAGTGCTTTGAGAAGAGATAGAAAACAAAAAAAAGAATTTAACGTAATTACGACCATCAGTGTATATGTAATAATTTTAGCTCTGCTCAGTTTTGGTGTGTTTTGTATAACTGCTTATTTTGATGGTCAAAGTCAGAAAATTAATAAAAAGATATCATCTCATGATTCTAAAATATATAATTTTCAGAGAGAGATACAGAATCTTAAAATATTATTAGCTGCTAAGAGTAGAAAAGAATTTATTGTAACAAAAATAGAGAAGTACGGTTTGGGGTTGCAGACTCCAACTTCATTTCAGGTTATTAATCTGAGACCGATGGAGAATGATATTTCCATCAAAGGTCAGGAATATGCATATAATTTCAGATAGTTAGTAAATAACTGCTAATGATTAATGAAGAACTTATGAACTAAAAGATAAGACTTTTTCTTTTTCGATAAAAACAGTATGGCTGTACCAGTTACTAAAACTTATAATAAATCTTGATACTAGTCAGAATCTACGATAACTGGAGAAAAAATGGGAAGAAGCACCTATACTGTTAAAATTATTTTTATTGCTGTATTAATTATAGGAATTTTTGCATATCTGGCCGTACATCTTTATGATATTCAGATTAAAGAGCATAAAGAGCTTTACATAAAAGCAAAAAGAAAATACACTGCTGTCAAACGAATAAGAGGAAGCAGGGGGGAAATTAATGACAGCAATGGAAACCTTCTTGTCGGTAATATCCCTTGTATCGATATTAGAGCAAATCCACAGTTGGTAGGCAATAAAGATAAATGCAGAATGCTTGCCGGTTTTTTTTCCAGAAAATTAAATATTTCTGCTTCTACTGTTTTTAAAAGATTATCCACTAAAAAACGGGGAGATAGAAAGATCTATGAAGTTGTAATTAAAAATGCTGTCCATCTTAATCTCGCTGATACTATAAAAGAGGAAGTAAAAGACAGAGACATAAAAGGAATTTATTTTTATGATAGTGTAAAGCGTTATTATCCTAAAAAGAAACTTTTATCCAACCTATTGGGCTTTATTAATGTCGATCATTTGAATGTTATCCCTGTCAGTGGTATTGAACGTGCTTATAACAGTGTTCTCTCGCCAGTAAAATCTGAAGTTTCGGTATACGAAAGATCGAGAAAAGGCGTACCGCTTACTTACGGGAATAATAAAATTAATACACGAAAGACCGGTGATAATATAAACCTGACCATAAAGGAGCCTATTCAGTCTATTGTTGAAGAAGAATTGAATAAACTCGTTGAAAAATGGGAACCGAAATCTGCTTATGTAGTAATGGTAGATCCAAAAACAGGATCTATTTTAGCTATGGCTCAAAGACCTACTTTCAACCCGAATGATAGAGAAACTATGGACTCTAAGAGTTGGCAGAATAGAATGGTTGTAGAGGGATTGGAACCGGGATCTACTATGAAGCCCTTAGTAATCGCTAAAGCTTTAGATTTAGGTTTAGTCAGCCCTGATACTGTTTTTTACTGTGAGAAAGGATACTGGGTATACGGCAAAAAAAGTTTGAGAGATTCACATTCCTATGAGGATTTAACTGTAACGCAGATTATTCAGAAATCCAGTAATATTGGAACTGCCAAAATAGCATTACTACTTGGCAAGTTAAGACTTTATCATTTGCTGAGACTTTATGGATTCGGTCAGAAGACAGGGCTTCCTTTCAGTCCTGAAGCCACTGGCATCTTAAGAAAAGTTAAAAAATGGGATACATTGTCGATTACAAGATTTCCAATAGGGCAGGGTATATTGGTTTCTCCATTACAGCTAATTGGTGCATATACTGCTTTAGCAAATCATGGGCAGAGAATGCGTTTGAGAATTATTGATAAGATTGAAGATCCTGAAACAGGAAATTCATATACGTATCCTATAAAAAAAGAAGAAAAAATTTTTTCCTATAAAACTTCACTGGAAATTGTGGAGATGATGAAGCTGGTAACTAAATCAGGCGGTACAGCAAGACGAGCTGCAGTAAATGGATATGAAGTAGCAGGTAAAACAGGTACTTCTCAAAAATGGGTGAATGGGGCTTATTCCCATTCTAAATACTTCGCCAGTTTTATAGGTTTTGTTCCTGCAGATGATCCTGCTTTTATATTGCTGATAGTTGCAAATGAACCTAAAAAAAGTTATTATGGTGGTGTTGTAGCCGCTCCTACTTTCAATAATATTGCATCAAAAACGCTACGTTATATGGATATCCCTGCTACAAATAAAACTACTAAGTAATATCCTTGAATACAGTTGCTGAATAGTTTGTAGAATCATGTTCAAATACAAATCTTCTCAGTTCTAACTTTTGAGTTTTCAGACTGTTTCCATTGATGATTTTACATTGCCTAATTTCAGGATATGAGTTAGTTTCAAAGTATTTTTTCTCTTTTTCTAAATCTTCGGGATGTACGCATCTGTTCAACCATATATTTGTGTCGGACAGGATTGCTGATCTTGCATATCCTATTATTTTCTCAAAAGATTTGTTGAAAAACAGTTCGTTATCATTTGTTATTATGTAACCATCGGGAAATGCATTTAGAGAAGATGTAATTAGATCTTTAGTAAAATCTTCTTTCTCTTTTTTTTCCGTAATATCTCTAATTAAAAAACATATACATTTAGTATTAAAAAATTCGTGAACAGAAATGACTTCTTCAATCCATCTGATTGAACCGTCAGGTTTAACTATTCTGCATGTGTATAATCTTTTATTATTATATTTTTTTCGATTTATTTCAAAGTTGCGTATATTGTACTCTGTCAGTAGATTTTTATAATATTCACGATCCTTCTTATGTATACAGGTTTCTGTTAAGAAACTTATTCCTTTTTTTTTAAATTTATCAGATGAGTATCCGGTGATGTTTTCAATAGATTTTGATATATATATGAATTCTTTATTTGAAACAGAGTAGGTTTCTATCCATATGGCATCAGAAGTTTCGCTTATGATCGAGTCAAGCAGTTCTTTGAAACGTTCTGATTTCTTTCTTTCTGTAATATCAACAAACATACCAAGCAGTCCAACCGTATTACCTTTAGCATTAGTAATAGGTATTTTGGAAATTAATCCCCATTTCTTTTTTCTTGATCCTGGTATGTAGTTTTCAGTATCCATAATTGCCTGACCGCTTGCCAGTACTTCTTCATCCTGCTTTTCATTAAATTTGGCCTCTCTGGCTGGGAAAAAATCAATATCTTTTTTGCCCATTACTCTATATTCAATAGCATAAGATATAGATTCGAGAAAAGACTTATTTGCTATTACATATCTTGATTCAGTATCTTTAATATAAAAAATTGCATTAACAGACATCAAGAGAGTATCTATGAGAAGTTTAGTCTGTTTCAATTCTTTATTAATAAAGTTTAAGCCGCTCATAAGGTTATCAAAATGCATTTGATGTTTATCGTAAGTTGTTTCGGCCATCCTGAGCCAGGATGTGGCAACTTCAGTAAAATTTGTCTCTATGGCAGGGGCTTTTATTTCTATATCTGAAATACTTGACACATCTACATCTAGTATTTTGGCAAGCTGTATTATTTTATTTTTCGGAGGATTTCTTTTACCTTTTTCCCATGCCCATAGAGTTACCCTTGTAACATTAATTTTCCGAGCCAGGTGTTCCATTGAATATCGTTTGGATTTTCTGAATTTTTTCAACTGTTCATGGTAAAATTTCATATTATTATACACGGTTAATGGAAGCTTTTATTTTGCTCATATTAAAAAAACTTATCTATACTTATTTAATATATCATACAGTGGCCATCAAGAAAACAAAAAATAATTATAAATTTGAAGGACAAAAAAATACTGTAATCTATTTTTCAATTTTTGTATATTCTAATGCACTTACTATCATACCGATTGAAAGCATCGTTGAGACTATAGAGCTTCCTCCATAGCTGATGAGTGGTAGAGTTATACCTGTTGGTGGAAGTAAGCCAATATTTACGCTGATATGCAAAAGTGCCTGGAAGGTTATAATTCCTGCTAAACTTATGGAAAAAAGGCAAATGAGTTTATTGCCGATTTTAGTAAAATAGTAGCATACAAATGCAAATATGGCAACAAAAGAGGCTGGAATTAAAAAAGACAGCAGAAAGCCTGCAGATTCTACTATAGAAGCAAATATAGAATCGCTGTGGGGCAGTGGAAGATAAGTATTAGACCAAAATGCTTTCCCGAGACCTGCTCCTGTCATTCCTCCATGCTGTAGGGCTTTTCTAAACTGTAATATGTGCCATCCTGAACTTTTAGAATGCTCAAGCGGAAACAGAAAGCCAATAATTCTTTTCAGTACATAGGGTTTAAAATATATTATTGCAGAACAGATGATGATAAGTGCAATAATAAGAATGATAAAATAGGCTTTTCTGCCATCGCTTATCCAGTATATTATTATAAATCCTACAGAATAAACTGCCGCAGTTCCATAATCCGGCTCTAATAGGATTGGGATGATCCAAATAATATAAATAAGTATTAAATATAAAAACTTTTTGGGTTCCGAAGTATATCTGTAACAAATAGCCGCCATGGTTAATATAAAAACCGGTTTTGCTATTTCTGCCGGCTGAAGAAAAATAGTAAATGGGTAATTAAGTAATATAATCCATCCTGTCATCCCATTATGTTTTTTGCCAACTACCAATACAATGAGTAGCAGTAACCATGTAGCTACTGCTATAAGTATGATATTCTTTTTGTAATATGAAAAAGGAATGTTGGCAGTTATAAAATAAATCCCAATACCTATTACAAGCCATACCAACTGCTTTAATGCAAAATAAGTTGAATTCTGATTATCAAATGTAGAATTGTAAATGGCAAAACAGCCACAGATACCTATGAGAAAAACAATTATTCCAATAGAAATAATATTTGAATCTAATATGCCCGATTTACTATTATCATTCATTTAATTATTGGTCAATTAAAGTGATTTTTCCTCCAATAGATTGAATCTTTTCAACAATGTTTTCATAGCCCCTTGAGATTACATGGGTATTATTAATTACACTTTTTCCTTTTGCGCATAGAGCTGCTATTAAAAGTGCCATGCCGGATCTTATATCAGGACTAGACAGTTCACTGCATCTTAATGGGCTGGGACCTGAAATTACTACTCTATGAGGGTCACATACTACTGCTGCAGCTCCCATTCCTATTAATCTGTCAACAAAATATATTCTACTTTCAAACATTTTTTCAAAAAACATTACTGTTCCTTTTGCCTGAGTTGCCATAACTATTGTGCAACTCATCATATCAGATGGATATTGAGGCCAAGTTCCATCAGATATGACGGGTATGCTGTTACCGAAATCAGGCTTAATTTCGAGTTCCTGACCTGGCGGCATAAAAATATGGTTAGGTTGAAGTTCAAAGTGTACACCAAAACGTTCGAATACTCGTCTGGTCATCCAGTAATGTCTTGGAAGTGTACCGTTGATTGTAATACCCCCGCCAGTTGCGGCTGCAAGATTTAAAAAACTTGCAGCTTCAATATGATCACCGACAATAGTGTGTTCAGTTCCATGAAGTTTGTCTACACCGTCAATTGTGATTGTATTAGTAGTTAAACCTGAAATTTTGGCACCCATTTTAATTAGCAATTCGCCTAAGTCGCATACATGAGGTTCTGCCGCGGCATTTCGGATAATTGTCTGCCCTTTTGCCAGAACTGCTGTCATCATAATATGCTCTGTTGCTGTTACGCTGGCTTCATCAAGAAAAAGATCTTTTCCCTGCAGGTTTATTTTACGTTTGAATTGATAGGGAACATTTTCAGATATTATTTCAGCACCTAATCCTCTTAAGCCATAAAAATGACCGTCAAGGCGTCTTCTGCCTATTACATCTCCACCGGGAGGCCACAATGAAGCCTGTCCGGCTCTGGCAGTCAAAGGACCTGCAAACATCAGCGATGTTCTTATTTTTGTGCAAAAATCTTTTGAAAGAGAAGTATTAGTTACACTCTTTGTCTGTAGAGTGATTTTGTCCTTATCTTTGTGTATTTCAGTTCCTAATGATTCAGCTATTTTTAACATAATATCAACGTCAATTATGTCAGGAACATTTTTCAGAATAATTTTTCCGTCTGTGAGTAAAGTTGCTGCAATCATTGGTAAGACTGCATTTTTATTCCCGTTTACTGTAATTTCACCACTGAGAGGTGTTTTTGAACCTTCTATTAAAAAACTTTTCATTGTATAGTTATAACTTTCTAATTAAAAATTTTTGCTTATTTCAATTCAATACTTCATTATGCGGTAGCTTATTAAATATGCTGTATTAATTCTTTAACTGTTCTAATGGCTTCTTTTTTTGTATTAATACTTTTTTCTATTTGTTTAACTCTGATATTATTCAGAAGTTTATTAAATATCGGACCGGGTTTCAATCCTAATTTAATCAGATCATTACCGGTAATCAACGGAGGAGGAAGTTTTGTTTCTCCCTTCTGTTCTATTAATTTATCTATAAGAAATATAAAGTTTTCTACATTCATGTGGCTGCTTAGGCAGTCAATTCTGTGAAGTTCAAGTTCAAGAGGAAAGGTTGGTTCTGCCATAAGTGCTATGTATTTAGACACCCTCATTTCATGAACTACACCAAATCTCATATGATTTTTAACTGCATAAGAAACTCTATCAATAGTTTTTTTAGGCAGTTTATATTTTATGAGTATTTTTTTTGCAATATTTTTACCGTGATTAGCATGAAAGTAGAACCTTTCTATTCCGTTTGAGCCAATTTCAAGAGTATCCGGTTTACCAATATCATGAAGCAGTATTGCCCAGGCAAGTTCCAATGAAGGCATAGCCATTTTAGAGAGCATTATTTTAGTATGCTCAAAGACATCTCCTTCTGGGTGGTAAGCTTTGGGTTGTGTTACTCCTTTTAAATTTGACAGTTCAGGAAGTATAGCATCCATGATACCGGTATCATATAATAATTGAAATGCTTTATCAGGCGCGGGACCTGTAAAAATTTTACAAAGTTCATCTCTTACTCTTTCCTTGGAAAGTTTATTTAATGAATTTGCCAAGTTTGGTATAACTTCGAGTATTTCCTGGTCGATTTTAATGTCAAACCTTAATGAAAATCTTATTGCTCTAAGTATTCTTAAATAGTCCTCTTTAAAACGTTTCTCAGCCGGTCCAATCGTTCGCAGTATACCTTTTTTGATATCATCAATACCATTATGGAAATCAATTATTTTATTGTTTATAGGATCATAATAAAGTGCATTGATTGTAAAATCTCTGCGCATGGCATCAAGCTCAGGGCTTTCTGTATATTCGATTTTAGTCGGATGGCGTCCATCTTCATAATCTGACTCTTTTCTGAATGTAGCTACTTCGAAAGAATATTTATTTTCTATTATATTAACTATACCGAAAGCAGCACCGATATTATAGGTTTTTTTAAATAACTCATTTATAATGTGAGGCTGGGCAGAAGTGACTATATCAATGTCTTTGACCTGATAGCCCAGTAGTTTATCTCTGACAGATCCACCTACAATAAATGTTTCATAACCATTATTCTGGAGTTTCTGAATAATTTTAAATGCAGTATTATATAATGTTTTATTGTCAGGCATGGCAGCTGTTTTTATTAACTAATTGGGTTTAAATATGTGTTTACTTTATTTCTTTTAGTATTCTGTTTCGTTTTGTAAAATGTATTCTGTTTACGTAGCAGAATATCAATTCGATTATTTTCAATTAAATAAGTCCATTTAAATATACTTTTTGTTTTTGTTAAATCCTTATTATCGAAAGTTATTTTAACTTTTACATATCTGTAGTTATTTACTTTTTTACCTATGTAAATATTGTATTGGAAGTTAGTGAAAGTATCAACTCTAACTATATAGCAGGTCGAAATTCCGGTATCTATTGAATCAAGTTTTGGGGAAGCAATTGAATCAAACTGGAAATTATTCAGAGTGTTTAACAGCCTTTCTATTGTGTCATAATCTATATTTTTATCTTTATAGGTATTTTTAAATAAAAAAGGTGAATTTTCTGTATCTTTAGCCAGACTCCACAATTCCTTAGAGTTTTTACTGAGTTTAATTGATTTTATATTCGTTATTTGTGCAAATTCTTTGTTCATCCATTCTTTAGCCGGAAGTCCTGTTTCACTTAAAAGCTCATCATTGAAAATTACATTTTCTGTTTTTGGAAGATATACGAATCTCCCAATAGGTATTTTTTTATTCAAGGATATTTGCCTATATTTTATAGAACCTAATATAGCTGAATATAATAGCGATTTATTTTTATCAAATATTTTAATTTCTGTTCCTGAATATTCTTTATTAGTGCCTGGAGGAAGAAGTTTAAGATACTTAAAACTGGTTTTATCAACTATAACATTCTGTACTATTTTTATTTCTTTAAGAGTACTCAGTAAGCCTGATATTTTAATTTTGTCTGCAGGGTAATTAAAATAATTGCCTATTGTCCAGATGTTATTATTATTTTTATTTAACTTAATAATTCTTCTACCAGGTTTAATTATTCGAATTGAGTATATGGAATCAGGGTTAAAATCTTTGAATACATCGGATCCTATTTTGTTGCTGTAAGAAGATAATCTGTAACTTTGAAATAAAAGGATTATAAAACTTATAATAGTTAATATTACTGCAATAATTATTAATTTTAATGTAGTATTTTTATTCATAAATATTAGTCTGTATTTGTTGAATGAAGTTGTTTGATATGATTCATTTTCCTTTTTAATCCGATAATTATTCCCAGGATACTCAGTATTATAGGGATTAGAGCTATATTCAACAGTTTCAGCCACATTTTTATAGAGACAACATTTTCTCTTAATTGAACTCTTAACTGTTTTAATTCTTTTCTTGTTTTCTTTGCTTCTTTTTTAAACTTCTGTATTGCATTCAGCTTTTCAAGGTTAACTGCTTCATTGCTATTTTCAGATTCTAAAGTCTTGATATAGTTTTCAGTTCTTTTTAACTTACCCTGAAGCTCAGAAGTTTTTTTGCGGTATTTCCGTTTTGTAGAATTAATAATATCTTCAAATTTTTGAAACTGATATTTAGTTCGGGTTCTTGTTCTTATATTCATTATGTTTGTATCGCCTGATAGTTGATCTACTGCATTTAGTACAAAGTCAAGATTATTATTGATCGGAGCGATAACTGTTTTGCCATATATCTGCTGTTTGGCTACAATAAAAGGGTTAAATAACATATCCACATCTCCTGCCAGAATAATAGCGGCAGGTTTTGAAGATACAGTCAGTGATTTATGTTTTGAAACTGTTTTTTGCTGATCTTGACCTCCTTTTATTTTAGGAGTGCCGTTTGGAAAAGCTGTCTTGAATTTACCGGTTAACTGAACTATAAGATTTTGCGGTTTGTTGAGAGATTTAAAGTTCATCAAAAGCTCTTCACTTGGTATATAAAATGAGAAGTTGTTAAAAAGTTCGCTATAAGTCGAAGTTTTCAGCAATATTGTTTTTTTAATATTGGGTTTAGAATTTAATGTGAATGCTCCAGCAAAAACCATGTTAATCTTATTTAGGCCTGACATTACGATATTGTTATTGTTGAAATAAGTTTCAGTAAAATTTAATATTGCCGGATGTTCTTTACCCAGTGGGTTGTTTGTTGGATTATAAGCATTATCAGGGGATATTACTACTTGACCTGCCGGTGAGTATTTAACACCCCATGCAGAAAAAAGCTTAGGTAGGTTAGAAGCTCCAGGAGGTTGAGGTTTCGAAAGAATATTTTGTCTTGCAATATTACTTTCGGCGAAACAGTAAGAATCTGTAAAAACCAGTAAATTTCCCCCTTTAAGGAGATATTGGTCAATTGCAAATTGTGTTTTTAAGCTAAGTTTAGCCGGATGAATAATAATAAGCAGGGAGAGGTTGCTGTTGATATTTTCAGTATCATAATTGAGTTCTTTTAAACTAAACTCTTTCTGCAGTTCCTGAATAAAAATCCAGGGCGGTTTTTTATTATATTCTGAAGCTATGAATCCTGTAACTCCACCCATAACTGGAAGTGAACTGATGATTCCTATTTTAGGTTTAGTTCTATGTGTAATATCAAAAATTGACCTTGTGATATCATATTCAACTGTT
>DASCNA010000157.1:0-17083 GCA_036011305.1 Victivallales bacterium | reverse complement strand
CGTTTCCATATGGATTTGGATGAAGAAGCATGATATATATAATCATGTTCACAGTAAAATATATAAATTTACAAATTAAAAAATATTTGTGATTTCGAATATGAATAAAATTAATTCCTTGAGCAGGATAAAACTAAAGGGAAAAACACACAGTAAAAAATATGTAGATATTTTATTAACTGGAAGTAAAGGTAATGATTCCAAAATAGTTGAAGGCTCTAATAGTGAATTATTAGAGAACGGTTTTAAACTGATAGAACCATATTGCAAAAAAATAGCAGAAAATGAATATTTTATTTTGTATCAGGTGATGCCGGTTAAGGACAGTATTCAGATTGATAATAACAAGAAACCAATTTTGATTATACCGCCTTATATTTTAGGTGCTAATATTATGGCTTTTCAACCTGAAAAAAATAGAAGTTTTACCCATTTTTTTGCAAATAAATCATTTCCTACATATATACGTATAATTAAAAATATAAGAACTGAAGAATATGTTCATTCAATGAAAATTGAAGAAGATGTTTTATCCATTAAGTTTTTTCTAGAAAAAATTAGTTCAAAGCATTCAAAAAAAATTACTTTGGCAGGCTTCTGCCATGGTGGATATTTTGCTTTGACAGCTATTCTTTCAGGAGTAACAAAGGATCTAGTAGACTCATTAATTAATATATCAACACCAATAGATTCAACTAAAGGAAGAATATCTGGTGATCAAGTTAATTTTTTTACTGATAATGAAGAAACTGTAAGAAAATACTATAAGGTATACAGAAACGGAAATGTTGTTGTTGATGGTAGAATTGCTAACTGGTTTGTTACAATGTCTGATTTTCAGAAAAGTGATCTGCTTATCCAATATAAAAATTGTTCAAAGACAGACAGAGGTGTAGAAAATGATGATAGAAATACAGCTTTTTATGTTAATAGAATGTTAAAAAATGACAGAGTTGATTTACCTAAAAATATTATGCATACTTTATATAAAACATATCATTTTCCTATTACAAAAGACGGCATTTTGCCGATTACGCTATTTGGAAAAAGTTTAAATATAAAAAAGATATCTGAAAAAAGAATTAAATATCTAATTTGTTTTTCTGAAAGTGATGATTTAGTCGGGGAAGAAGCTGTTACTGCACCCAAAAAATATGTAGATGTGATAATTAGCAAATTTCCCAAAGGACATTTTACAATTATGACTAAATGGTCTGATCCATGTTCAAAATTTTCTTTAGATAAAAAATTTGGTACAGATAATAAGTATATGGGGCCAGTACGGTTTCATATGGATTTGGATACTGAATCGAATAAAAAATAATACAATCTCAAAAAATTAGAAATGCGATGAATAATACGAAAATTGCAATTATCGGAATTGCTTACAGGCTACCTGGAAATATTGAAAATGATGATGCTTTATGGGATGCTTTGAGTCAGGGAAAAGACCTAGTAAGTGAAGTGGATGAAAGCAGATTTGATAAAAGAATTTTTTTCCATAATAATGTTGGAGCAGAAGGAAAATCATATACATTTGATTCAGGGGGAATATCTGATGTAGAATTATTTGATGCAGCATTTTTTAATATTTCATCAAAAGAAGCATCTTCCATGGATCCACAGCAGAGAATACTGCTGGAGCTTAGCTGGAATGCTATTGAAAATGCAGGACTGAATGCTAAAAGATTAAAAGGAACAAAATGTGGTGTATATGTAGGCATGTCTCATATTGATTATGAACTCATGAAACTTAATGATCTAGCAGGAATTACACCATATTCCATGACTGGGCTGTCCCACAGCATTGCTGCCAATAGAATTTCATATTTCTATGATTTAAAGGGGCCGAGTATGGCCATTGACACAGCCTGTTCTTCTTCTTTAGTTGCTTTGCATCAGGCGTGCAGTGCTTTACGAAGCGGGGAGATTGACAGTGCTATTGCTGGAGGATGCAGCTTACACCTTCATCCTTCAAGGTTTGTTGGCTTTTCAAAAGCTTCAATGCTTTCACCTGACGGGCGATGTAAAAGTTTTGATGAATCAGCTAATGGTTATGTCAGATCTGAAGGCTGTATTGTTCTGTTATTGAAGCCTTTGGATAAAGCTGTCAGTGATGGTGACTTTATAAGAGGTGTTATATTAAATTCCAGTGTGAACAATGATGGAAAAACAAATGGACTTCCATACCCCAATGTTGATGCTCAATATGAGCTGTTAAAAAAAGTATATAGCGAAATTAATCTCCAACCTGAAGATATAGCTTATCTTGAGTCTCACGGGCCGGGAACTAAAGTAGGAGATCCTATAGAACTTGAAGCTATTTCAAAGGCGTTATGCTCAAAAAGAAAAACCCCCCTTCCTGTTGGTTCTGTAAAGAGCAATATAGGCCATTTAGAGGCAGCAGCGGGGATGGCAGGTTTAATTAAAGCTGTTTTGTGCATAGAAAAAAAACAAGTTCCGGCAAATATCAACCTCAATAAACTCAATACAAATATAGATTTTAAAAGTTTGAATATAAAAATAGTTGATGAATTATATAACTTAAAAAAGATAAAAAAAGAAATTAATATCGGAATCAATTCTTTTGGATTTGGGGGGACAAATGCTCATGTTATTGTTTCTGGATATAATAACTTAGAGGTTAGGTCAACAAATGAAGTGCAGTGTAGATCTGGACGAGTTCCTCCTCTTTTAATTACAGCTAATTCAGAAACATCACTGCAGGCAATGGTAATGAAATATGCTGATTTTATAAAGCAAAGTTCAACTAATTACTATCAAGCAGCATATAACCTTTATAAATACTCTTATAAACATAAATGCTATTCTGTTTTTTATGGTAATAATGAAAAGGAAATTCTTTCAGCATTAAATTTATTCAATAATAAATCTGGGGCAAGTATAAATTATACTAATGGTATAAGCGAAAATAGAAATGTTTCATCAGTTTTAGTCTATTCCGGCAATGGTTCCCAATGGTTTGGAATGGGAAAAGAACTGCTTGAAGGTAATTCAGAAATAGAAACGTATGCATTAGATATTGATGAGTATATTAACACTGTTTTTGGATATTCAATTTTAGATATTATTAAAAATAATACAGAAGAAGAAATATTTAAGAGAAATGAAATAGCTCAGCCTGCACTGTTTTTAGTACAAGTTGTTATTACAAGGTTTTTGCAGTCTAGAGGTGTTATATATGGAGCTGTTATAGGACATAGTGTGGGAGAGATAACAGCTGCATGGGCATGTGGAGCGCTGTCAGTTAAAGATGCCACCAGAATAATATATGCCAGAAGCTTGTCTCAAAAACCTACTAAGGGCTTAGGGAAAATGTGCGTAATTGGGCTGAATTTTGATGATGCTCAAGTTTTATTAGACAATTTAAACATTACAGATTTAGTTGAGATTGCAGGAATAAGCAGCCCGCAGTCAGTAAGCTTGTCAGGCGATTATGATTCACTTATCAAAATTCAAAACTATTGTATAAATAATGAAATATTTTTTAAACTTTTAGATTTAGATTATCCTTTTCATAGCAAATTTATGGAAAGAACAAAGAATGATTTCTTTAGGTTTGTCGGGCATGTTTCTCCAAAAAAATCTAATATGAAATTTATCTCTACAGTTTTCGGTAAGGAAATTGTTACTGAAACTTTAAATGAACAGTATTGGTGGAAGAACATTAGGCAACCGGTGAAATTTGAACAGGGAATTGATAGTTTGCTTAATAATAATTTTCGAATGTACGTTGAAATTGGTCCACATCCTATCTTGCTGAGGAATATCCAGCAGACTGCAAAAAAATTTAACTTAAATATTTTTACAACTTCGACGTTAAGAAAATTTTCAGATGAACTTTATGAATTGAACAGGTCGTTATATTCATTATGGGGTGCTGGATGTAAATGGAATAATAATATTTTTTTCCCTGAAAAAGCTAATAAAACAAAACTGCCGTGTTATTCCTGGGATAAAAAGAGATACTGGTATGAACCTACTATAGAAAATAGAGACATTGCTGCGTTAAAAATGGAACATCCACTTTTAGGCTGGCGGAAAATTTGTGATGAAACAATATGGGAAAACCATTTAGATATTTCTAATTGTGATTATATAAAAGATCATATGGTGGGAAAAACTGTGGTTTTTCCTGAAGCTGCTTATATAGAAATGGTAATTGCCGCCAATAGTATAGTTAATGATAATTCTATATGTCATATAGAAAATTTTATCATTAAATTTCCACTGATTGTTGATGGTAATACAATGCGTTTGGTTCAGTTTAGGCTTGATAAAAATGGTTCTTTTTTAATAAGAAGTAAAGTTCGACTTTCTGAAGAAGGCTGGATTAATCATGTTGCAGGCAGATTGATTTTACTACCTTATTATTCAAAATTAAATAAAAACAGTTTAACTTCTATAACAATTAAACATAATTTTTGTGTTTCTGGAGATGAACACTATAAAATAGCCAGAGAAATAGGTTTAAACTATGGGAACAGCTTTCAAACTGTAAACAGTGTGAAAATATATGATCAAGAATGTTATGCAAACTTAGGCAGCAGGATAATAGTAAAGGATAGTTGTCTATTTGACCCCACATTAATTGATGGCGGACTTCAGGCAATAATACCTTATATATATAACAAATACTCCGGCTCTTGTTCTAAGGTAAATAGTTATTTAGCTGTGGGAGTTGAAAGTATTACTGCTTCAAGCAGCAGGTGCGATATAAGGTATGCTAAAGTTTGTTTGCACTCTGTTAATGATAAAATAATTACAGCTGATGTATCTTACTATGATAAAAACAATCAGCTTGTTATGCTTTTAACTAAAGCCAGATTTAAAAAAGCATTAACAATGGTTAATTCTGATATTAATTATTACGAATATAAGCCTTACCTGTTAAAACCGCTGAAAGAAAGTTATACTAGAGAAATTAATATAAATATTTGTTCAGCATTTAGTAATCTTGAGCATAGTTTATACTCCGAACTTGAAGAAGTATATTCAATTTTTGAGCATTTATTTATTACTTATCTTGTTTTGGCATTGAAAAAAATATTCCCTGATGACACCATCTCAACTGAGCTGTATTCTCCTGATTCTTTTCAGAAACTTCATATGGCAATTAATATATTGTTAGAAGAAGAGTTTATTTCTAAAGATAATGAGACCGGTATTAGGTGGAATTATGACAAAGAAATTCTAGATGTTGATGAGATTTTGAAAATGCTTATAAAAGATTATTCAAATTTACTTCCATTAGTACTGCATGCTGAGAGATTAGGTGATGCCATGCATAGTATACTGCTGGGAGATATTGACCCTCAGCATATTTTTACAGAACAAAGCGGGATATATGATCAGTTAATAACAGATTCACCTTTATATAAACCAAGCAGAGAAGGAATTCAAAATTGTTTTAAACAGATCTTAAATAATTTAAAAGATGGAAATAAATTTTCAGTTCTTGAAATTGGTTCAGGGATTTTTTTCTCTACAATCACAGATTTACTGACTCCCCAGTTTGATAATTTTGAGTATACTTTGATTACTTTTGATGAACATTTCGGTAATAGAAGTATTGATTCAAGGTTTAAAAATTTCACAAAAGTTATTGATTTTAAAGAAAATTTTAATAACTGTGTTGATAAGAAATATAATCTGATTTTGTGTTCAGATATTCGCTTTATCAGTGATATTCAAAAGGCTTTTGATAATATCAACAGTATGTTATATGATCAAGGTCTACTAATAATTAATGACTGTGTGCCTGACTTAACTCAATATTTTTTTGATGGCTTAAAACCTTACTATTATAAAGATTTTCTCATGTCTATAGAGAATCATAGTTTTATGAGTTTGGATAATTATAATAAATTAATTGAAAAATTAAATTATAAAAAAATTAAATTAAGTTATGATTTTGAAAATATTGATACTGGAAGATTTAGCCTAGTTTTACAAAAAAATGAAGCTAATAGCAAAAAAACTAATATAAAGCAATTAGAAAAGTTAAGTTCAGTTATTTTACTTGCTGATAAAAGTGAAGGAAAAACTCAAACTGTTAATAGTGAACTTTACAACTTTTTTAAAGATGTAAGGTTAATAGATTATCATAATGAACTAAAAGAGAGCCTAAAATACCGGGATGCTGACGAAATAGTTTTATTTGTATCTGATACTATTGACCACTTTGATTTTTCTTTTGATATTAACATCATTAATCTGGTAAAATATTTATCAGAGATATCAATTAAAAAAAATAAAAAATTAACATTATTAACTTCTGGCGGAGTGCTGTGTAATGATAATAGTATATGTTTGTCTAGAAATCCAAAACACGCTTCTCTATGGGGATTAATGCGGGTACTTGCTAATGAATCAGCAGATTATTTATCTGTAAGAATGATTGATATCCAGACAAAACTGCTGAAAGAATCTATTGATGTAATATTTGATTGCAAGCTGGAAAATTTAGAGCTTATTTTAAGTGATGATTCAATATATGGATTAAAATTATTCCCTTATAGCTTTAAAGATAAAGTTGAATCAGACGATATATTTACAAGACTTGAAATTCCATATCATGGTTCGTTTAATAATTTAACTTGGAAGACACATCACAAATCAAAACTTTTAGATACTGATGTGGAGGTGCAACCTTACTATTCAGGACTTAATTTCAGAGATGTAATGTATACTCTTGGAATTGTCCCTGAAGAGGCTTTAGAAAATTGTTATCTGGGGCCGGTCCTTGGATTGGAAATGGCTGGTGTTATAAAAGAAATTGGCAGTAAAGTTCAAAAATTTATGCCTGGTGATAAAGTTTTCGGGTTTTCCGCGCATAGTTTTAGTGATCTTGTTATCACAAATGAAACTTCTTTATACAAGCTCCCTGAGTTATGGTCATTTGAAGAAGGTGCTACCGTTCCTACTGTGTGCTTTACAGCTTATTATTCATTAGTATATCTTGCAAGGTTAAGGAAAGGTGAAAAACTTCTTATCCATGGCGCTGCCGGAGGTGTTGGCCTTGCTGCGTTGCAAATAGCTTCTTTTTTAGGAGCAGAAGTGTATGGAACTGCAGGGAGTCATGAAAAGCGAAGTTATCTTAAATTATTAGGGAATCAGCATATTTATGATTCAAGAAGTTTATTTTTTTATGAAGAAGTTTTGGATGATACAGGAGGCAAAGGAGTCGATGTTGTCTTAAACTGTCTTGCCGGAGAGGCAATAAATGCCAGCATAAAGTTATTAAAACCGTTCGGTAGGTTTATTGAACTTGGGAAAAGAGATATTTATGAAAATAATTCAATTAGTATGAAATATTTAAAAGATAATATTTCATACTTTTGTGTTGATACTGACCAATTGATGTTGATAAATGAAAAATTGACAGGTGAATTATTTGATGAAATGATGAATTATTTTGAGGATGGAATACTTAAGCCATTACCTTATAGAGTCTTCTCCGTACAAAATATTAAGAATGCTTTTAAATACATGCAGCAAGGGAAACATATTGGCAAAATTTTAATTGATCTAAATAGTTTGCATAATAATGTATTGCATGAAGGTTTTTCTTTAGGAAAAGCATCAGTAGAGATTACAGGAACTTACCTTGTAACAGGGGGCACAAGTGGTTTAGGACTTGAAATAGCTAAATGGCTTTGTCTAAAGGGAATTAAAAAGCTGATACTGATTAGCCGTAAAGGTGTTTTAAGCAAAAATGATTTAAAATATTTTTACACCAAGAAAATTAAACTTACAGTTAAAGCTGTTGATATAACTTCATATCATCAATTAAAAATTTTATTTGAAGATATAGGTAATCTGAATGAACTAAAAGGTATAATTCATACTGCAGCGTTATATAAGGATGATTTAATTACTAATATGTCAGAAGAAAATTATACAAAAGTATTTATGACAAAAGCAGCAGGGGCTTATTATCTAGACAAACTTTCATTGAATTATAATTTAGACAATTTTATTGTACTTTCCTCAGTCTCAACTTATATAGGTAATATTGGTCAGGGAAATTATGTTGCAGGAAATGCATATATGGAAAGTTTAATTAACAATAGACGATTAAAAGGGCTAAAAGGGAAATATATTGCATTTGGTCCAATTGCCGATACAGGTTTATTAAAGAGGGATGTAAAACTTAAAAATGCCTTAAGCCAGAAATTGGGAACAGAACATCTAAGTTTAAATCAGGTCTTTAATTCTTTGGATAAACTGCTTGCAGATGAAACGTCAACAGGAGTATCTGCAATGGATTTTAATGTGCAGCATTTATCAAGAATTTTACCTCTTATTAATAATAGTGCTTTTGATGTATTAAGGTCATTAAATATTGACATTCAAACAATTGAACCGGCAAATTTTAAAGAGTATTTAAGACAGCAAACTGAAGCTGATGCTAGAAATGAAATAAAAACTATCATGCAGAATGAGATAGCCGCACTTCTTAGTGTTTCTGAAAAAGATATTATGCCTGATGCCTTACTAATAGATTTGGGATTTGACTCCTTGATGGGATTTCAATTGGCAGTTACAATAGAGAAAAAATTTGCGGTTAACTTTTCAAGAGTATCTTTTGCTCAAATTTCATCTTTAAATAAAATTACAGATTCTATTTATTTTAAAATTAGCTCAGAATTAGATAGTGAGGAAGACTTAGAGGAAAGTTTATTGTCTAAGCATAAATAATACCTGAACCAGTGGTATCTTATTATGGATAAAAATAAAATTCTCAGTAAAAATAAAAAGAATTCTCTTTATAAAACACACTTTCTGAACAGTAACAGCTCAAAAGATAAATATACTGATTTTTCTAAATTTGAATTATATAAGCAGATAGAATTTGCAAGAAAAATATCTAAAAAATTAAATATTTCGTCTCCTTTCTTCAAATGTTTTGACAGCTTAGGTAGTTCAATTATAAAATATAATGGCGAAGATTATATTAATTTTTCAAGTTATAATTATCTGAATTTGAATGGGCATAATGAAACATTAAAAGCCGTTAATGCTTCTACAGAAAAGTTGGGGACATCTGTATCGGCAAGTAGGTTTATTTCAGGAGAACGATGTATTCATACAGAGCTTGAAAAAGAAATTGCTGCTCTCTATGAAGTAGAAAGTGCACTAACATTTGTCAGTGGGCATGCCACTAATGTAACTGTTATTAGTTGTTTGTTCGGAGTAAAAGATTTAATTTTATACGATGCTATTTCTCATAATTGTATAATTCAAGGGATAAAGCTATCTGATGCCAAAGCCTATGCATTTAAACATAATGATAATGATCATTTGGAATTTCTTCTGCATAAATACCGAAATAGGTATGAACGTGTACTGATTGTAACTGAAGGATTATTCAGTATGGATGGCGATGTTCCTGACCTACCGAAACTTATTGAAATTAAAAACAGATATAAAGCATTTTTAATGATAGATGAAGCACATTCGCTTGGGGTATTGGGTGCGTCTGGGAAAGGAATTTATGAATATTATAATTTAGATTCAGAAAGTGTTGATATCTGGATGGGGACATTAAGCAAAACTTTATGCAGTTGCGGCGGTTATATTGCAGGAAAAGCTGAACTGATAGACATATTAAAATATCATGCTGCAGGTTTTGTATACAGTGTGGGAATGACTCCGATGAATGCATCAGCAGCTTTATGTTCGTTAAAATTGTTAAAAAAAAGTGAAACAACTGTAAAGAAAATTCAATACATTGGGGGGCTATTTTTAGAAAAATTGAAAAATCACAGTTTTAATACTGGAAATAGTATAGGGTATGGAATTATACCTGTTATAATTGGAAGCTCACAGAAAGCAGTAGAGTTATCTAATATTCTTTTTGATCAATATAAGATTAATGTAAACCCAATAGGCTATCCTGCCGTCGAAGAAAGGAAGGCAAGGTTAAGGTTTTTCATAAATAGTCAACATACTGAAGAGCAGATTGATTATGTTATTTCTGCATTAGATAAATATGGGAAAAACTAAAATTGTAATTCTTACACATGACAGTATCTATTCCAGGCAAATTTTCAATAAATTAATTAATTCTGATAACATTGAAATTGTCGGTATTGTATTTTCGAACTGTATTATGAGAAGGGGAAAATCTGGTCCACTTGAATATTTGTATCTTTTGAAGAAAACAGGTTTTAGATATACCATTTATTTGTCATATGTATCTTTTCTGCTGCCATTAATAAAATTTAGTTGTATTAATTTAAAAAAATATGCAAAAAAACATAATATTTATTTCTCTGAAAGCAGCAATGTGAATACAAAAAAAATAGAGCTTGAGCTAAACAGACTTAAACCTGATTTTATTTTATCATTTAATTTTAATCAGAAAGTTTTAAAAAATACTTACATTATCCCTGAAATTGCAGCTATTAATATTCATCCTTCACTGCTTCCAGATTACCGTGGAGTTGATCCATTATTATCAGCAAGAGCTAGAAATGAAACAGCAACAGGAGTATCAATTCATTTAATTGGAGATAAAATGGATGAAGGAGATATCCTGAAACAGAGGGAAATAGCTATTGGTTATAAACAAAACTTAATAGAAAATTATACCCAATTGTTTGAAATTGGAGCTGAAATGGCAGAAGATGTTATTAGTAATTTTGAAGATAAATATAAAAACAGGCAAAAACAGAATCCTCAAGAAGGATGCTATTATAGTTGGCCTGACTCTAGTGAATATAAACAGTATCTGAAAACAAAATTTTAAAATTCATGAGCAAACAACATATATTTATAACCGGAGCATCACAGGGGATTGGAAGGGCTTTGGCTGTTCGACTATCAGAAGAAAATGTTATTCTTACACTTATTGCTAGAAATAAAAATAAACTCATTGAAGTAAGTAAAAGATGTTCAGATAAAGGTGCAATAGTCAATATCCATTCTGCAGATATTTGTGATTATACCAAGCTCCAGGAGTTCATTTTAGAAAGTGATGAAAAGCAAAATATAGATTTGATGATATTAGCTGCGGGGATAACTTCAACAGTTAATGACAGTAAATTTGAAGAATGGAATTTAGCCAAAAATGTTTTAGAAACTAATCTGATAAGCCAAATAGCTGGTGCAAATGTTATCTTGCCCGTAATGCAGAAACGAAGAGAAGGGCATATTGTATTTTTAAGCTCTCTTACAGTTTATTCCCCAATGGCCTATACTCCTGCATACTGTGCCTCAAAATCAGGAATTAAAGCTTATGCAGAATCTGTAAGGCAATACTTTAAGAATGATAATGTGCATATTTCGATCACCCTTCCAGGGTTTGTAAAAACCAACATGAGTGATCAATTTTACCGACCCAAGCCTTTTATGATAACAGCTGAAAAAGCAGCTGAAATTATTGCAAAAGGGATAGATAAAAAAAAGGCATATATCAGTTTCCCTTTTTTATTAGATATGTGGTTAAAATTGCAGGTTTTATTCCCTTATAAAATTACAGATTTAATAACAAAGATTTCAGGATATGGAAGAAAATAATTAGAAGAATTACTAATGAAGAATTACAAATTACGAAATAAGAGAGTTCTGATAATTAGTGTTGCTGCAGGAGGAGGACATATTGTCTCAGCAGATAATCTTTTCAAAACTGCTTCTGAAAAATTTCATAATATTGAGATAGAGTGCATCGATTTTTTTCAATATATTTTTCCTCTGCTGAAAGTTCTTTATGGGAGTTTTTATCTTATTCTTATTAAATATTTTCCATGCTTCTATGGCTTGATATATAACAGTACTGATAAAGAAAAATATTCACAACCTGCGAAGCTGTTTAATAGCTTAAGGCTAGAAATTCAATATTTTTTTTCATCAAAACTGAGAAGAAAAATTTTAGAATTTAAACCAGATTATATTGTTTTTACTCATCCCATACCGGCTGAGTTTTTTAATAAATTCAATTGTGCTGATAATTTTAAATCCAAATATGCAGTGGTTATTACAGATTTTTATGCCCACTGGCTTTGGTATCAAAAAAATATTGATTTTTTTTTCGTGGCTAATGATGAATTGAAAGAAACATTAATAAATCGTGGTTTTGATAAAAGTAAAATATTTTTAACTGGAATCCCTGTAGATGATAGTTTTAATCATGTTTATGATAATGTAAAGATTTTACGTTCATTAGGTTTTAGTCCAGAAATTAGTACTTTATTGCTAATGTCAGGAGCTCATGGTGTGGGGAGATTAGATAATATTATCGGATATTTATTTGATGAAATTAGTATTAAATTTCAAATTATTGTTTTAACTGGCAACAGCAAAGTACTTTATAATAAGGTAAAAAAAATAGAGTTAGTTCACCCAGACAGAATAAAAGTTTTCAGATATACCAATGAAGTTTATAAATATATGGCATCAAGTGATGTTATAATTACTAAAGCAGGAGGACTTACAATTTCAGAATGTCTTTGTTATAGTTTGCCTGTCATTACTTTGAATCCTATACCAGGGCAGGAGTGGAAAAATATAGAATATCTAGTTAAACATAATGCAGGATTGAAAGTATTTGATCTTGAGAGTTTAAAGGAATGCGTAACAAATTTACTAACGAACAGGCATGTTTTAAAACGAATGCAGAATAATGCAGGAATGCTTGCTAAACCAGATGCCAGCAATCAAATTTTAAAAGTAATCGATGAAGACTGATAAAAGGTTTCTATAAAATATGTGTGGAATTTTAGGTCATATTTCTAAAAATATAAATAAAGAAAGTTTCAAGTTGCTTCTCAATAAACTTGGCCATAGAGGACCTGATGATTCTGGAATATTTTTTCAAAACGGAAATATTGCTTTAGGGCAGACAAGACTTTCTATAATTGATTTATCAGCTGATGGTCATCAGCCCATGATCAGTAATTGTGGGAATTATGTAATCATATTCAATGGCGAAATTTATAATTATCAGGAAATTAGCACTGATTTATTAAAAAAGAAATATCAGTTTAATTCATCTACAGATACAGAAGTTATTTTAAATGGATTTATAGAATACGGAAGCGAGATTGTTAATAAATTAAATGGAATGTTTGTCTTTGCTATTTACAATATAAAAAAGAATGAACTCTTTCTTGCCAGGGATAGGTCAGGAATAAAACCTCTGTATTATTATGATTGCGGTGAAAGTCTGATTTTCAGTTCAGAAATAAGAGTATTGAAATCTTTTTCAAATGAAATTAATACAGAATCAAAAGTTCTATGTCTAACATTCGGTTATATTCCTGAACCAAATACTATATATAAAAATATAAAATCATTTCCTGCCGGTTATTATGCTTATTATAAAAATAATAATCTTACCTTTAATAAGTTTTCAAGTTATGAGTTTTTGCCTAAACTTAACGACAGTTATAATTCAATTGTTTCAAATGTAAAAACTTTGCTTCATAATAGCGTAAAAAGACATTTGATCAGTGATGCTCCTATCGGTACTTTTTTATCTGGGGGATTAGATTCTTCAGCAATTACTGCTGTTGCAGCTCAATATAGGGATGAACTTAATACTTTATCTTTAATTTTTGATGTTCAGAAATATTCAGAAGAGACATATCAGGATCTAGTTGTAAAGCGTTATAATACCAAACATACAAAATATCTCATTGATGAAAAGTATTTTTTAGACAGCATAAATGATTTTATAGATAGTATCGATCAGCCAACCTGCGATGGTATGAATACATTTCTG
Organism: Victivallales bacterium; assembly: GCA_036011305.1. Taxonomy (GTDB): domain Bacteria; phylum Verrucomicrobiota; class Lentisphaeria; order Victivallales; family GWF2-38-69; genus DASCNA01. The sequence goes on along the minus strand of DASCNA010000157.1, from coordinate 3,333 downwards.
GTATCTAAAGCTGCAAGAGATGTTGGATTGAAAACAGTATTATCCGGATTAGGTGGCGATGAAATTTTTTATGGTTATCCTTCTTTTAAATTCATGGGAAAATTGAAGGCAGCATCTTTCCTACCTGATGCAATTACTGATACTTTAGGAAGATATGCTAAGCTGAAAAAACTCAAATTTCTGAAATATGACTTTGGACTTAAGCATTATCTGCCTGTAAGAGGAATATTTAATGCTGATGAAATATCGAAAATCTTAAATATTTCAGAGATCGAGATTTATAGCATAGTAAACAATTTTTTTATAGAAAATTATAATGATTTTTTATGCGATTCTGTTATTGATGAAGCGGGTTTCTGTGAGCTGAATTTATATATGAAAAATCAATTATTGAGGGATTCAGATGTTTTTGGAATGGCTAATTCTTTGGAAATACGTGTCCCTTTTCTTGATAGAGAATTAGTTGATTATGCATTGCGAATTCAACCCAAGTTAAAATTTGATAATAAGATAAATAAAAAAATCCTTGCGGATGCTGTAAAACCGTTATTGCCTTCAGAGCTTTTTACAAGAAAAAAAATGGGATTTACAATGCCTTTTGATAACTGGATAAGATCAAATATTGATGAATTTGGGTTTAATAAAGAATTAAAACAAAAATTTTTAGATAACAAAATTCATTGGTCTAGAATCTGGTTACTATATATATTAGGAAAATTTAATTAGAAATATTTTGAGTTGGAAGTAACCCGTTTTTATCTATCAAAGTTGTTTTTATTTTATCGTTATCTTTTGACACTAGATATAAAGATCCTTCAGGACGGGATGTTAGTTTAAATTTTCCAAGTTCAGGAATTTGAGTTTCTACTTTTTCTATTTTTCCATTAGCTGACCAGGTAAGCGTCAATACGAGCCCATCTTTTAATATTGTTTAAATGTTATAAATTTTGATTTTCTAATAATATAACACAGGAGAAAATCAAAATGCTTGATTATAATTCAAAGAGTGTAAAGCGTTGGCAGTCTATAGTAGATGACTTTAATAATTCTAAACTGCGTCCGAAAGAATACTGCGAACAGCATAATCTATCGCACAAAACACTCTACAATTGGCGCCATAAATTTAATTTGGAAAATAAATCTAGAAAGTCATCGGATAAATTTGTTACGATTAGTTTTGACAAAGAAGAAGAGAAAGTGCCAGAAAAGACTTTTAGCAGCCCTTCCGGGATACATATTAAATATAAAAATCAATTTGAAATTGATATAGACAAACGGTTTGATGAAAATTCTTTCTTGAGAATAATTAAATTATTTGATAAGATATCATGCTGAGTTTAAGTAATCCCTGCGTATATCTGCATCGGCGGCCTGTGCATATGCTAAAGAGTTTCGAAGGTCTGAGTGCTATAGTCCAGCGAGAATTTCCCGGTCAACTGGATACAGGAGCTTATTTTGTTTTTCTCAACAAAAATCGAAGTATGATCAAAATACTTTTCTGGGATAAAGATGGATTTATAATATTCTACAAACGTCTTGAAAAAGGGGAATTCATAGTTTCATCTAATGGAAAAACAGAGCTTAGCAGAAGAGAATTTTTAATGCTTTTTGAAGGAATACATCCACGGCAATTAAATAGACGTTTTGTGCTTAAAAAACATAAAAATAGAGTTTAAAAACTGTCAGTTTATGCTATATTATTTTATGGAAGATTTAATAGATAAATCAGAAAATAAAATAACAAAACTGACTAGTCTGCTGTATGCAAAAGATCAGCAATTACAGAGTAAGGAAATATTGTTGGTTGCAAAATCTGATCAAATTACATATTTACAGGAACAGCTTGCATGGTTTAAAAAACAGATATTTGGTACTAAATCAGAAAAGCTAATTGATATACCTGGAGAAAATCCAGAATTACCAGGATTGGAACTACCTGATGAAGTTGTAGTAGAATCTGATGAAGACAAGAAGCATGTGGAGTATGATCGTAAAGGTAAGAATAGAAAAAATGGAACATGTACTCTTGAATTACCGGATAACTTACCTGTTGAAACAATTATAAAAGATATACCTGAAGAGGAGCGTTTCGACACTGAGACAGGTGAAGCACTTGTAGAAATAGGTTCTGATAGTGTTGATAAATTGGCATGTAAACCAGGTCATTATTATATAAAACGATATATTTATAAGAAATATGCAGTAAGGAATAATTCACTTGGAGGTATCATCCAGGCACAGGCTGAGGATTCCATACTTAGAGGTAGCAAGTTTGATGAAAGTTTTATGGCTGAAGTAGTCACAGAAAAACTTTCCTATCATATGCCTTTTTATAGACAACAGGAAAAACTTGCATGCCTGGATATAAAAATTGAAAGACAGTCATTGAGTGCACTATTTGTAAATCTTGGTACTAAAATAGAACGACTATACAAAGAAATGAAAAAAGTAGCTTTTGAATATGGCTACCTTTTCACCGATGATACGCCTGTTCGAATGTTAAGTCCAGGCTCAGGTAAAACAAAAGAAGCGAGAATGTGGATTTACGAGGTAGCTAAACCAAATGCTCCGCCGTATCGAATATATGAATTTTCAGTAAATCGCAACCATGAACACACCATAAAAACTCTTTCCAGTTTTAATGGCATTATACATGCGGATGCTTTTCCTGCATACATAACTATAGACAAAGATGCTGCTATGCCAGTTACATGGTCTGGTTGCTGGGCTCATATGCGGAGGAAATTTATAGAGGCACAGGCAGGAGATCAGGAACTTAAAAGTTTTATTCTAAAAATGATTCGCAACCTTTTTAGGTACGAAAAGATTGCATGGAATACTTCAGCAGAGAACAGATTAAAAATTCGTAGTAAATGTGAAAAACCAATTGTTGATCAAATCTTTGAACGACTGAAACATAAGATAACCACAGAAATTCTTCGTCCAAAAGAAAAATTAACAGTCGCAATCAAATATGCTCTTCGATACGAAAAAAACTTTAGAAAGTATCTTGATGATTCAAATCTAAAAATGGATAATAATGCTGCTGAAAGATCTATGCGTAAAATTGTTATTGGAAAGAAAAACTGGATGTTTGTTGGGAGTCCTAATGCTGGCAAATCCATGGCTATATTATATTCATTTGTTCAAACATGTAGAATCATGAAGATTAATCCTCAGGAATATCTTGAAGATATCTTCAGAAGGCTTCAGTCTTATCCTCATAAAAATCTAATGGAATTATTGCCAGACCAATGGCTTATTGCAAAGAACAAAAAGAATTTGTCAAATACTTAATTTGCAGAATTATATATGGTTCGTCTTTACGCTTAC
>DASCNA010000156.1:0-41787 GCA_036011305.1 Victivallales bacterium | reverse complement strand
TCAAAAGGTTTGATTAAATGATCAACAGCCCCTTTTTCTATGCATTTGACAATACTTTCAGTTTCATCTGAGCTAGAAATAACAATCACAGGCAAATTCAGCAGCTTACTATTTTTGCCCATATAATCCAATACTTGATATCCATCCATTTCAGGCATTATAATATCAAGTAAAATCAAATCAAAATTCTTCTCATTCATCAGCGAAATAGCTTCTTTACCATCAACTGCAAGAGTTACGTCATGCCCGGATCTCTGTAAAAAAAATAGTAGTTTAATTCTATTTAATTCATCATCCTCGACAACTAATATACGGCCATTTTGATTTTCATTATTTTTCAACCTATTTTTAGGTTCGTTTATCTTCATCATTTATTCTCTCAATTTCACTAGTAAGATTCTCTAATGCAAAACTCACTATGTAATACTCTTTCTCTATTTCTTCAATACGTTCTAATATATTATCATTCACACCTGATCTACTGACCTGTTCTAATTTTTTACATAAATTACTAAGATTTACAGCACCAAATTCAGCACTCCCGGATTTTAATGTATGAGATGCCCTTTCAAGTACAGGAAAGTCTTTGCTCTTCAAAGATTTTTTCATGTCTGAAATTAAATTTGGTGAACTGCCTAGGAAACTTTTAATTAACTTTATAAATAATTGGTTATCTCCTGTTAATTCCATAAGATTTTTAAGTTTAGCTGTTTCTAAAGGTTTAGTATCGTTTTGAGCTTCTGCAGGATCATTTATTTTACTTTCAGAAGAATTATTAACCTTTAGTGAAGTAATATGCAAATAACATTTTTTCAATGCATTTACAAATTCATCAATATTTATAGGCTTACTGATATAGTCATTCATTCCTACTTCAATGCATCTCTCTTTATCTCCAAACATGGCACTTGCTGTCATTGCAATGATATAGGGCCCATCATTTTCTGACCATTTCTTTCGTATATAATAAGTTGAATCAATACCATCCATTTCAGGCATCTGAACGTCCATAAAGATTAAATCATATGAGTTAAGCTCCAAAGCTTCAAGTACCTCTATCCCATTTGCAACAACATCAGCATTATACCCTAATCTCTGCAAAAATCTCAAAGCCAGCATTTGATTTGTCGAATTATCATCTGCTAATAAAATTTTAAGTGGATAATTCTCTCCAACTGTTGAATCAAATATAGGTGTTATTGTATTTTTTTGTATAATGTTCTTACTGCTCACAGTAATGTTTTCACTAAAAATATCAATTAAAGTCTTATAAAGCGTTGATATTTTAACAGGTTTGGCTAAACAAACAGCTAATTTTTCAATATCGTCAATTTTGTCTCTATCAAACTTAGAACATAACATCACCAAAGGAAGCGGTTTAGAAGATTTAATTTCTCTTATTTCATCAATTAATTCACATCCATATCCTTTTCCAAGCCTAACGTCATACACTGCCATATCAAATAATTCATTTTTTTTAAATAAATCAATAATATCTGTCTTTGTATTTGCAACTTTTGTTTCCATTCCCCATGATTTTAACTGAGAAACAATAAAATTACTGTTTATACCATTAATATCTGCTACAAGAATCTTTTTCCCTTTTAATAAAGGTTGATTATGATTAATATAAACAGGCTGATTACACTCATGCTTAAATGCTTTAATTGTAAAATGAAATTTTGTACCTTTGCCTTCTACACTTTCAACCCACATGTTTCCACCCATTAATTCACTCAATCGTTTAGAGATAATCAACCCAAGTCCTGTTCCGCCATATCCACGTGTGGACGCAGCGTCAACCTGACTGAAAGCTTTAAAAAGACAACCAAGTTTATTTTTAGGAATACCTATGCCGGAATCACTTACAGTGAAGTGTAATTCATATTGATCCTTTTTATTTTCAGCTATCAGTTTCTTACTATTATCTTTATGCTCAGTTATTATTTTATTACCGGTTACATGTATGATAACTTCTCCACTAGTTGTAAATTTAATTGCATTATTTAGTAAATTTACGAATATCTGGAGCAGTCTTGTTGAATCATTAATATAATATAAAGGTAAATCAGGATCAAAAATAACACCTATTTCGTTACTCTTTACATGTGCTTTTACAACCATTAAATCCAATGCATTTTCTATTAATTCTATTAGGTTAAATGCTTTGACCTCAAGTTCTATTTTACCTGCTTCAATTTTTGAAAAATCAAGAATATCATTAATAATCTTGAGCAGTGAATTTCCACTCTTATTAATAGTGTCTAAATATTCCCTCTGTTCTACAGTAAGCTTAGTATCAAAAAGCAGACTGGTTAAACCTATTATTGCATTCATTGGAGTACGTATTTCATGGCTCATATTAGCAAGAAATATACTTTTGGCTTCAGTTGCTTTCTCGGCCACATTTTTTTCGCTCTTAAGTTGTTTATTGGAATTTTCAGTTATTTCCAAAGTTCGTTTTATTTCATTCCTTTTGGCAATATGTAAATACATTCCAGTTATTACAGCAGAATTATCGATATGCTCTATAAGAGAATCATTCAATTCATCTTTGTATACCAATTCGATAACACCAAAAAGTTCTTTTTCATGGATCATAGGTACAATGTAGAAATATTCTCTAATATTATTATCAGCAGATATTCTATCAGTCAGCAGAGAGGTTTTATTTAAAGCTGTTTTTCCTACGTAGCCATCACCAATTTCATAATAATCCACCAAAGAACTACTTACAGGATAATTAAAGCTGGACATCAACGTGCATATGGAAGTTTTATTGTTGTATGAATATATTGAACCATAATTAACTTCTGTATATTGTGATAAAAATTTTAGACTTCTTTGAAATATATTCTCATAGGATAAATCACCTGATAAAGCATTATTTATTAAATTCTGTCCATCTCTGATCCAAAACTGATTTTGAAGCTTACCTATAAGAATATTAAAATTCTCTGACATTTCTGAAATTTCATTTTTACCTCTTATTTTTGCCTTTATAAGCTCACCGGTTTTAGAGATTTTAGACATTACATTTTTCAATTCTTTTACATTTGAAAGTGTACTTTTTATAATAAAAAACGAAATAAAACCTGTCATACATGCTACAAAAAGAATAAATATAATAATATCTCTAATTGTATATTCATGAAGCCTGGCAGATGCATTCATAAATTCATCTGCTTTTTGCCTAGCATGAGCATTCAACGCCTGTGCTTCATCTTCAAATCTATTTACAAGCATCGTATCCGAGCTATAAAGCAATCTCAAAGCCTCGTTTTTGTTTCCTGATTTAGCTAAGTTGATAATTTTATCCCTGATGACTTTCCATTCGGCAAACTCTTTCTCTGTTCTATTTGAAATGTTTGCCCCATCACTGCCTTTGATATACTCTTTAATTATTTTTAAATTGGCTATAATTTTTTTTTCGTAAATATTTTCCTCATTGATTGCTTTAACCATTTCTGAATTATTCTGAGCAAAAACAATATTCCATAGAGATTTGTCAGTTTTTATAATATCCATGTTAACTTCCAATGCTGCATTGGATACACGTAACGGATGTTCATAAATTCCTCTTGTCAAATTGAAGAGTTTATCCATCTGAAGTATGGTAAAAGCGCCGTAAATAATAAAAAGAAGCAGTGTAATTAAAAATAGAATATTCATTCTACTTTTAATAGATATATTATTAAATATGTTCAAAATTCTCCCTCACAAATCATTTCAAAACAGATATTACTACTGATTAGTTTGATATATTCCCTGTAGAATTATTAGACATTGATTTGCCTATTAAATTTCCAAAACCAAGCCTAATATTTAATACCAAAACAGATAAAATACAAGTAAACGGTATCAAATAAATCATATTAACTGGATAATAAATTAAGCCCGAAATAAGAGAAGAAATACCTGATTTTTACATAAACTAAAGGTAGATAATTAGTTAGTTGTTTGTGGAATAATTATAAATAAAACAAAAGGCCGTATCATTTTTTTTTAATACAGCCTTTATATTATTCTAAAAATTTTAATTTACTCGACCTGCTTTTTTACTGCCTGCAACTCTTGTAAATTTTTTCCCTTTAGTTCTGAATCTACCAAATCCTGCAGCTTTAGTCATAGGTTTATACAGAATAGCCATTATAATAGCACCAGCCAACGCTATAAAACCGAATATACCAATTACATAACTCATATGATGTGTTCTATCTAAAAGTGTAGGTCCTGTATTCAGCATCCATTCATTAAACAAAGCAGCGGTAGACCCTGTTCCGCCGACAATAATAAAACCTATAGCAATAAATACACCTTCTAAACCTTCAGTTGAACACTGACCTGCAACAGCTGTGGCAACAGGCCCTATAAATATTTCCCCAAAACCGCAAATAAAAATAGCTACCATCATCCATAAAATATTGATTTTTGCAAAATCGTCTATGTGAAATCCAATGACAACAATGAACATTCCAAGCGCTAAAATTAATAATCCAATTAAAATTCTCATAAGTGCATTGAAATGGATTCCTTTCTTTTCCAGTTTCATGAATATTATTGAAAAAAATACACCAAAAAGAATTATTACAAGCGCATCCATACTAAGAGCCCATTGCGGCGTTAGATTATGAAGGGCTGTAGAAGAGTCAAGAATAGATGAAAAAGCTGTACTTGTATACATATTATACCCAGTCCAGAATATCATGGAAATTATACTCAAAACTAAAAATACTATAATTTTCTTTCTTGCTAAACCTTTATATTTTACTGCTAAAAATATTATGAATAATATTGTACATATTACAGAAATAATAATTATTATATTCATCAACGGTGCTATAAGGCAAAATAAATATATAACTGCTGTACATATAATGCCAACGCAAAAAAGTTTCCAAAAACCGGCAAGTTTCTCCTTCTTAGGTCTGTTGCCCATTTTCCATGACTGAGAACCCTCAAATGTTTCTACTCTATTATAGAAGAAAAGCACATATGCTAAAACAACTGCTGAACATAAACCACCGATTCTAAATACATTGACATAACCAATTTCAGGTGCAAATCCTGATATTATAGCTGTAACAAAAGCAGTGGCATTCATAAGAGCGTAGGAAAGTAAAAATATATTAAAACGACCTTTATATTCAGCGTTCATTGTATTAGACATTACTACGTAATTTTGGGAAACAGCAAGAACCATACTCGCACCAAACATAGAAGCTCCGATTAGCAGTGTCGGAACGCTGTTTAAAGTCATTAAATAAAAACCGCAAATCTGCAAAATACCTGCAACTATTAATGATTCTCTATACCCCCACCTGTCAGATAATTTAATAACAAGTATCGGCAGAATATTACCCATTCCCCAGACCACAGCTACAATAAAGCTTCCCCAGTCATTTGATTTTCCTAAATCATAAACACCGAAAAATATCACATTGATAAGAAAAAAAGTCTGAATAGCTATATAAATAGCCATATATATGATTGGATACTTTACTGATTTTTTCATGAACGTCTGTTCAGTACTCATTTTAATCCCCCCCCCCCTTAATTTTTCCAAAACGCATTATTATAAAAAAATGCCCTTTTACACATTGAAACCTTAGAAATCTATAAATATCAAATATATTTTTTATTCAATTATTTAGTAATAGCACAATAAATATATAATTGTTTTAAAATCATTCAAGTACTTTATTTAAAATAACTTAAAGCGATGATATAATGACATATCATGTGACATATCATTAAACTTTTATATACTGAAACATCGGATAACATTATGCGAAGCACTAGTTCAGACAAAGAACTCAGAAATAACAATTATAAGATATATTTCTGAGCTTAACAAAAATATAAACAAAACAGCTGTATCAAAATTATTTTTGATACAGCTGCTTTTAATTTATTGTAGTTGAGATTCATCTACATGAATCTCAAGAAACATTCTAATTTACGCAACCTGCTTTTTTAGTTCCTGCTACTCTTACAAATTTTTTCCCTTTAGTTCTGAATCTACCAAATCCTGCTGCTCTTGTCATTGGTTTATATAATATAGCCATAACTATTGCTCCACCTAAAGCTATGAGAGCGAAAACTCCAATAACAAAGCTCATATGATGTGTTTTATCCAAAAGAGTAGGCCCAGTTTTCAGCATCCATTCATTTAGCAAGGCAGCTGTAGCTCCTGTTCCGCCTACTATAATAAAACCTATAGCAATGAATACGCCTTCAAGTCCTTCTGTAGAACACTGGCCTGCAACTGCTGTAGCGACGGGACCTATAAAGATCTCACCGAAACCGCAAATACCTATCGCAATCATCATCCATGCAATATTGATTTTAGAAAAATCTCCTGCATGAAAACCAATAACAACTGTAAACATACCGAGTGATAAGATAAATAATCCAATTAAAATTCTCATCAATGCGTTGAAATGGATTCCTTTCTTTTCCAGCTTCATAAATATTATTGATAAGAATATACCAAACAGTATTATTACAAACGGATCCATTGATAGACCCCATTGAGGAGTTAAGTGATGAAGTGCTGTTGCTGAGTCAAGAATAGATGAAAAAGCTGTACTTGTGTACATATTGTAACCGGTCCAGAATATCATTGAAATTATACTTAAAACCAGGAATACAATGATTTTTTTTCTGGCCGAGCCCTTATATTTAATTGCTAGGAATATTACAAATAAAATAGTACAAACAACAGAAGCATTAATTACAATATTGATAATCGGAGCTACACGACATAGTAAATAAATTACAATCGTTGTAACGATACCTAAACATAACAGTTTACAAAAACCAGCAAGTTTATCTTTTTTAGGCCTAGTAGCCATTTTCCATGATTGAGAACCTTCAAATGTAACAGCTCTATTATAGAATATAAGCACATAAACTAAAATAATAGCTGAAAAGACAGCGCCAATTCTAAAAACATTTGCATACCCAATCTCAGGAGCAAACCCTGATATTACACCCGTAACAAACGAAGTTGCATTCATTAAAGCATAAGAAAGCAGGAATATATTAAAACGCCCTTTATATTCGCCTTTCATAGTATTGGACATTACAACATAGTTCTGAGAAACTGCAAGCACCATACTTGCACCAAACATCGAAGCACCAACAAGCAGTGTAGTAACACTGCCCAGAGACATTAAATAAAATCCTAGAAACTGTAGTATCCCAGCAACAATTAATGACTCCTTATAGCCCCACTTATCTGACAATTTAATTACAAATATTGGAAGTATATTCCCCATACCCCAAATAACTGCAACAATGAAACTTCCCCAGTCATTTGATTTACCTAGATCGTAAACACCGAAAAATATCACATTGTACAAAAAGAACATCTGTATAGCTAAATAAATAGCCATGTACATAATTGGATACTTTACTGATTTTTTCATGAACGTTTGTTCAGTACTCATTCTACATCCCCTTTAATTAGTTTTTATATATCATCTATCTCATCAAAAAATAATTATACAAATTTCCTCAATCATCATTTAAAGTAAAATTCAATATAATATTATTTTAATTTATTTCAAGTTGTTTATTTTGAAAAACTTAAATATATGATATAATGATATAACATAAACATATCATTTGACATATCATGGAGAATTAAATGTGCCTGAACATTGGATAACAGTTAGTGAAGCTATAGTCGAAACAGGAAAATCTGAAATTACAATTAGAAGATATATAGCTGAGCACAATAAAAATATAAATATAATCAAAAAGCAGCATGGCAAGATATTTATCAATACCAAATTTTTATATAGAACTCACAAACCTCTTAATAACATTTCATTGGATAAATTGGAAGATGAAGTAAAGCAAACTAAAGAGGCCATGCACTTAGCCTATGAATCCAAACTGGTAATGGAAAAAGACAATCAGATAGAGCAGTTATTAAACAGAAAACGTTTTCTTCCTTTGTGGATAACATTGGGATTTGCCTTACTTATTATTCTATTGATCGTTGGAGGTGCTTTATATAGAAATGATTTAATTAACCAGCATAAGGAAGAGATAGCTACACTTAATAACGGTTTTAACAAGATTATAAGCAGCAAAGATGAAATAATAGCTGAAAAAGATAAAACAATAATCTATATCAAAAATAGTGATAAACAGCTTGTAAATACACTTACAGGCCAAAATAAACTACTTAAAGAAGAAAACTCAAAGCTAAAAAAATAAACTAAAATATATAAAAAATCTATTGACAGAATTTATTATTTTTTCCTGATTTTATTTTTATCATTACATTTTTTTATTTTTCAAATATAATATTGAATATGATTAGTTCCTGTGTAGCAGTTTGCATTGCAAATTCAGGCATATAATAATTCTAGCATAAGTGATGTCAATTTAATGACTAAACAAAATAACTCAATTAAAAATACTGGCGATAATCAAATTGAAACTAAACCCCAAAAGATAGGAAATTCTTTTTATCGTCACTCAACATTTTGGACAGCATTTATAGCCGTAATTATAATTTTATGTATGATTGGCGCTTTCTATTTATACAGATATGAAATTGTAACTCAATACACCACAATTATTAAAAACACAAAGTCTGATCATAATGAATTACTGACAAAAACAAAAAAATCTCTAACTGAAGCACAAAAGCAGAATGCAATTTTAAATAAAGAACTAGCTCACGAAAAAGAGGTTTATAAAGCGACTTTACAAAAAGTACATGCTCTTCAGAAAAAATACCTTGAAAGAATACAGGCTCTTGAATTTCAAGTAAAACATAAAACACAATTGGAAAGAACGGCCCTGCCAACAGATTAAGGATTTAACGATGTTTTACAGAAAACATCTACTGGTTATATTCTATATTTATTTTCCTCAATCTCAAATTTAAGCTAATATCAATGTATGAAAAATCTTTTTCATCAGGCGATTTCTGCTGTTCTGGAGAGTGATATAAACAAATAATTACGACTAGCATTAATTAATATTAACAGATTATATCTACAGTCACTGTTCCTGACTCCATTCCTCTTGAAGCAAAAATACTTAACTACTCGGCTGGACTGATATCTGCAAGTTTCTTACCTAATTCCTTGGCTTTTTTTACATTTGAATCTTCCTCTAAAATAGCTCCTGAGCGATGAGGTGTGTTTGGAAATAGAGAAGAATCAAACTCACACTTTAAAAAATTTGCGAATGCCTTAAACTGGCTTTCTAAAATTTCAATATTATTTTCTATTATCCCGATTCCTGTAGCCAGTAGAACTACTTTTTCCCCATTGAGTTTGGAAGTAAAATTATTTGGATCACCAGGATCAGAATCGTTTATTAGATGAGAAAGTGAGTGCATTTTATCAATAAAACATTTCATTGGAGCAGTACAGCTAAACGAATATACTGGTGTACAAAAAACAATACAGTCAGATTCAATAAGTTCAGTCACTTTTTCACTCAATTCATCTTTGAATATACATTTGTAATCCAATGATTCTTTACACTTATTACAAGCATTACACCACAATATCTTGAACTTCAGTTTCGTTGTATCAATCTCATATACTGTTGCTCCATTTGCAGATGCAGACTGCTTGACTACGTTTGTAATCAACTTTGTATTTCCATTTTTACGAGGAGAACCATGTAGGAAAAGAATTTTTGAGTCATTTTATTATTGTTTAGCGCTTTAGAATATTCTTTATTCATAATTTACCTCTTGTTTTATTTCTTAAACTTTTTAGTTCTGACTAAAGATATTTATTGAAGAAATTGTGTATGTTTATGATATATTAATTTTCACTATCGCAACTATCCCTTATATATACGATTCCCAACTATTGTCAAAATAATTGTAACGAACATCAGTATAAAGATTAATCCAGGAAGAAACAGTGCCGTCTGCAAATCTAAAAATACAATACCTAATGATACACATGAAATTAGGAACATACTTATCAGTAACATTGCTGCAGAAGCGGATGATTTGTCTTTCTGACCCAAAACAGCCTTTGCTGAAGTTGCTCCGTATATTAAAGGAGTTCCACACATTATTAAAAACATTGGGCCAAATAATGATATTATATTAACGCTTCCCATACTGAACAAAATAAACATTATTAATGCCCCTGTTAAAGTAATCGAACCACCTGTGAGCATTAATCTGTTTGCACTTAATTTTGTTTGTAATTTACCTGATGTATAGCCACCTATAAACTGTCCTAAATAAGCAAATAGTAAATATAAACCATATTCTTCAGGCGTAATTTTTAACATATTAACTGAAATAAAAGGTGCGATAGTAGGAATTACATAAATACATGAAGATGCCAGTCCAAAAATAAGTGAGAATATAATCAACCTTGGATTTTTTAAACATCTTATATATTTTTTATATATCCAGATTAAATTTAAACTCTTTCTATTAATTCTAGTTATTGTTTCAGGAAGAATTAATATTACAAATAAAACTAAAAAACCATAAGCAAACAGAGCATAAAGACAGCTTTCCCATCCAAAATTAGTTGCCAGGAATCCTGTTATACATATACTAAAAGCAGGTATTAAAGAAAATGCTATCATCATGTAGCTTGTTACAATTTTAGCCTGCTCATGAGAAAAATAATCATGTATTATAACATATGCCAATGTCATAGCACTGCCGCCACCCATTGTTATTACAAAGCAACCGATCAAAAGAATTATAAATAAATGAATATTAATTCCTGATATGATCAGCACAGTACCTAAAAAATATAAAAAAACCGATAAGTAGGCAGCTTTTTTTCTGCCGAACCTATTAGCTACTGGAGCACCGAAAATAGGACCTACTGTATAACCTAACAGCAGCATAACCATCATAACTTGTGTTACCGCTGTAGTAATATTAAAATATTTTGATATTTCAGGAAAAACAGGTGTCAGAAAAACTGTAGCAAATGAACCTAAACTTACCAAAGGCATAAGACTAATCAAACCTGGTGATTTAGTTTTAGCTAAATGGAAATTAAAACCTGATCCAAATGGAATAGCCAAACTTTTCATTATATACTCTCCTTTTATAATTATTTTCTTTATATATCTAACATATGAATGAACTTAATTGAATCAAAAAAACAGTGATAATTACTTGCAAACTTAACATATTTATGTTTAAATAAGACATATATATGTTAAGTTAAAAAAACAAAATGTATCATGGAATTTTACTGGAAGAAAGCAAAACAAATAAGGTTAAATAAAAAATTATCAATTGTTTCTGTTGCTGAGGATGTTGGTATCTCAAGGGGAACTTTATGGTCCTGGGAACTTGGAACCAGAATGCCGAGAGAAAAAAATATAAGAAAGCTTTCCTGCTCTTTAAGAGTTCCATTGAATGAAATATCTGATTTGAAAGAAAATATTGAACACTCAACTCAACCTTTAAATGAATATACAGATGCATGGGAAGATTTTACGCTCCCTGCATCAAAATGGGAAGCTGATAATATTAACATGTTGTCAAAAGGCGTTGATAGTCTTATCAATACATTAAAAAGAGCTTTTATTATTACAAATGCCTTGATGAATTCAACAAATGCCATGATTTACATTAAAGATATCAATAAAAAATATATAACAGCGAATGCTGCATTTTTAAAACATTTCGGTTTAACATCAAGTCAAAGAGTAATTGGATTAAAAGATGATGATTTTTTCCCCAGTTCAGATGCCAAAACAAACAGTGAAGAAGATGTAAAAGTATTATATACAGGTGAGATGGTCGTTAGAGAATCTTATACTCCAGGAACCAGAAATAAAAAATGGAGTCTAATAACAAAAAAAACTATTTTAGATTCACAGGGAAAAGTTGCCGGTTTGATTGGATGCTATGTAGACATCTCAGACAGAAAAAAATCTGAACGAATTAGAGAATTGTTAGAAATAAACGTCAAATACATGGATTGCGGTTTGGCAATAGTAGATTCTAATAATAATTATCTATATATTAATGAAGCTTATGCAAGACAATATAATATTTTAACAAAAGAACATACTTTTAATAATAAACTATGGATTTCTAAACTTCACCCTGACAACCAGGCAGAAGCAAAAGAATATTCAAGCAAAAATTCTTTTCCCAATAAACAAATTTATCGAATCATCCAAACTGATGGATTATATAAATGGATTGAAGTGGTTAGAAGCGCAATAATTTTTCAAGGGAAAAAATGCCTGATCATTGTTTCCAAGGATTATCATGAGAATATTGGAAAAATTGAAAAATTGGAAGAATATCTGGAAACACTTAATAAATTGTCAGAAGAAGAGAAAAATAAAATTATACATTTATTAGAATAATCTTTATCGTTATATGTACAAATATTATTTCTGTAAAACTCAATTCTCTTTATTCCTCGGCTCAACTTCTTCAGGTTCAGGAAGATTTAAAAACCATACATAATGGAATCCTCTCCTCAAATCATTGAGTATAACAAAAAAACACGGTACAAGAATTAGTGTAACTATTGTTGTAAACAATATACCGAAAGCAATTGTTACTGCCATAGGCACAATAAGCTGTCCTGTAAAGCTTTTTTGAAATACAAGCGGCATCAATCCGAAAAAAGTAGTTAAAGTAGTTAACATAATGGCCCTAAATCGTCTTTTCCCTCCAAGGACAACAGCATCTGAAAGATTTTTTCCTGCTGCTAATCTTTGATTAATTTCATCAATTAATACGATGGCATCATTAACTACTACACCTGATAATGCAACAATACCGAAAATCCCAATTAAGGAAATCGGCAGGTTAAAGATAGTCAAACCTATAATAGCACCGATAACTCCGAAAGGAATTGTAAACATAATAACTACAGGTTGAAAATATGATTTAAATATCAGGACAAGAATGAAATAAATAGCCAGCAGTGCAAGAGGTACGGTTACCATAAGCCTGCTGAATAGTTCATTTGTCTGCCTTGACTGTCCTGATGTTCCATAAGATATATCATATATCCCTGCGAGTTTTGGTAGAAAATTTTCATCTAAATTTTCCATTATTTCTTTGCTGTTGGCTATTTTTTCATTTACTCTGGCATAAACATTGACATAGCTTTGTCCATCTTCTCTGGAAATGCTGCTTGGAGCTGCCTCAAGGTTCAATTTTACTAAATCATATAATGGTATTTCCTCTCCATCCTTTGTCTTTATTCTCATATTCTGAAAATATTTAACTGAATTCTGTCCATGTCCGCTTATAAAACTTATTTTTACAGGGATTTCATCTTTTCCTCTTTGAATTTTCATTGCTTCACTTCCATAAAAACCGGCATGCACCTGGTTTGCAATATCGCTCAAACTCAATCCAAAATAATAAGCAGCAGGCTTAAGCTTCATGGTAAACATTCTTTTCCCGTACTCATAACTGCTTTGAATATCAAACGTTCCCTTATAGCTTCTGATTTTACTTATCAGTTTATTTGATGCTTCCAGCAAAACATTCTGATTATCACCATATAAGTTAACGTTTACTGGATAATCCCATGACATCCCCCTGAAACTGCTTTTGGTAACTTCAGGAATTTCACCGACCTCCTTCTCCCAGGCATTTGCCAGCTCCATATATGGAATTTCTCTTTCTTCAGATGGGACAAGCGGAAGCATAAAATGAATGCTGTTTCCTCCTCCCCAGGCATAAAAACCTTCTGAAGGGTTTCTGCCATCCGGAGTTTTAAAATCTGGTTCAACACTTTTCCAAGCTTCATAATATTTATTTAAAAGTCTCTTTGTCTTTGCTACTGGAGTACCTTCAGGAAGTTTAACTTCAAGCTTCAAAATATCCGACTCTGTAGCAGGCCAGAATTTAAATTTGATACCTCCTCCGGCAATAGCCCCCAATACTACAAGCATTACAAGAACACCGACGCTTACAGTAGCATATCTCCACAATAAAATAGATTTTAAAAACTTTCCATAAATATTCTGAATAAAATAATCTAAGCCTTTATTTACACTTAACCTTAAAGTCGAAAAAAATCTTAAGACTCTATTTTTTGGTATAACTGTTATAAATCTCAGTTTCCTTAAATGAACAGGTAGAACAATAAGTGCCTCTATTAATGAAACACTCAAGGCAGAAATAACGACAATAGGAATCCCCAAGACGAGATCTTTCATGCCTCCTATAAGAAAAAGCAGAGGTATAAAGGAAATAATAGTGGTAAGAACAGCAGCAGTTACGGGCCAGGCAATGTGAGCTGTCCCGTTAATAGCAGCCTGAATTGGAGTTTCTCCTCTCGACTGTCTTTCAAAAATAGATTCGCCTGCAACAATACCGTCATCAACAATTATACCCACTACCATTATCAAACCGAAAAGCGAAAAGAAATTAATAGTTAATCCTGTTATAGCCATTACAATAAAAGCTCCGGCAAGAGACACTGGTATTCCAAGAGCAACCCATAAGCTAAGTTTAAAATCCAAAAACAACCATAAAACGGCAATAACAAGAAGCAGGCCGGCTAAGCCGTTCCATGCAAAATTAGACAGTGTTTTATCAATATATTTTGTTGTATCAAAAAATTTACTGATCGTAACACCTTCAGGCAGTTTTTTCTGTTCGAGTTTAATAAATTTGTTAACTTCAGCAATGGTATCCATGGAATCATCATTCTCGCCTCGATCAACTATAATGAAAAGAGCAGGTTTGCCATCATCTGACATAATGAAGTAATTCTGGTTCTTATCAAAAGAATCACTGATTGTAGCTATCTGCCCCAGTTTAACAGTAGTTCCGTCTTTCTTTGAAATAACAGGTATGTTCTTATATTCTTTAGCCTGGTATCTTCGCCCGATAGCTTTTATTCTAAAATCTTCAACTTTTGTGCTTATTGTTCCCGCTGAAATGTTTATTCCGTTTTTTTCAATAATATTTTTTACTTCATCAAATGTCAGACCGTATTCTCTAAGCTTGCGTTCAGATATTTCAATTGAAATTTCCAAATCTTTTGCCCCTTCCAAACTGATATCGCTGATATGAGGCTGTTTTAGAAGTTTGTCCTTGATCTTAACAGCAGTTGCTATCAACTGCATTTCAGGAATATCGCCCGACAAGACAATACCGCATACTTCAGAAGACCATCTCTGTTTACTTACGATAGGTCGTTCGGCACCATCTGGAAACGAAGAAATAGAATCAATTTTTGTCTGAACTTCATCTTTCAGTTCGTTGATATTATATCCCTCTAAAGGATAAATCCTTGCTCTGGCTGAACCTTCATATGCATTTGTTCTAATTCTTTTTACACCTTGAAGCCCTATGAGAGCATTTTCCATTTTAAGGCAGATAGATTCTTCGATTTCCTGTGGGTCAACTCCGGTATAAGTAACTTCAACATTTACATACCTATCCTTGATTTCAGGTTGGATTTCCCTGTACATAGTGTTCATCGCAATAACACCGCCAACAAGAATGAATATGACTATCAAGTTGGACAGTATCGGATTTTTTACAAAACTGCTAAGAATATGTTTTATCATAAACTCTGAAATGGGTTAATATTCAGTTCAATGCTTTTACTATTTTTACCTTTGTTCCATTTAAGATACCAGTAGGTAAAGGCTGAGTAACAAGATAATCACCATTATTCAACCCTTTTGATGAAATAATAGCCTGATAGTTATCATAACGAATTACTTTAATTTTCACAGCTTTTACTTTATCTGTTTTCTTATTTACGATATATATGCAGCCATTCAACTGGATTGAATTGAGCGGAACTTTCAAAGCATTGGAAATTTCTTTTCCAGTAAAAATAACTTTACAGAACATACCGGTAACTAACGGAAAGTTTCCTTCATGTTTCTTAGTCGGAGCTACAGGTTTTACCAGTACAGTTATCATTCTGGTATCGGGATCGAATTTCTCTACACCGATAATTTTACCTTTCCATTCGAATCTTCCGCTTTTATCATCCCATTCAATTATAATAGGATTATCTTCGCTATATTTAAACCAATGAGTGTAATCCTTTTCTTTTCCTGGTGTGAAATCCAAAATCATTCCGGCTTCATCTGCACTTAATGCTATTGGAATCTCCAATGAACTGTCATCTACTACCTCGAAAAGACCTTTGCCAACTGTTGTATACTCCCCTATTTCCACATTTATATTCCTGAGTCTTCCATGAAAAGGGCTTTTAATAGTGCATCTTTGTAAACTAAGTTCAGCTTCATTCTTTTCTGTTTCAGCTGACTGCAATTGAGCTTTGAGGCTCTCCAGTTCAACTTCACTGTTTTTAGCAGTACCTAATGCAGTATAATATTTACTGCGGGAAATTTCCAGATTCTGTTCAGCCTCTTCTATTTTCTGCGAGGCATAAACTTTTTTTGTTACAAGCCCTTCAATTCTCTGGTACTGTTTCATTTCCAGTGCAAATTGTTTTTTAGCAGTTACAGCAATGAGTTTTGCATTAATTATTGACAGTTTCTGTTTTGATATTGATGCATTCAATACTCCGATAGCTGCAATAGACTTTTTTAATGCAATTTCGTAATCTCTTCTGTCTATTTTTACAAGTACCTCACCTTTCTGAACAATCATTCCATTTTTCATATCAGGTTTGGTATATACTATTTTTCCAGTTAATTCTGAGCTTACTGTTACTGTTTTTTCCGAACGCACTGAACCATATGTTTTGATTACAGCTCTCACAGGAACAATTTTTATAGTTTCTCCAGCTAATGTTCTTACAGTTTCTCCTTCATCTTTATGTATTGGAGATTTCCTGCCTGAACTTATTATTTTGAATAAGAAAATGCCTATAACCAGTATAACTATTGCAGTTACTGTTCTGATTAGTAAAATTTTTCCCTTTTTACTTATCATTAACATCCTTTTTCTGACTATTTCATCAAGGAATATTTCTGGCCCACATTAATTTGATTTAAAATAGTTACTTTTTTGATTAAGTTAAATCAGTCTATTGTTATCATTACAATATATAGATCAATTTTTGAAAAGATTTCCCAAGGTTTTATATTATACAGCTATTGAAAAGATATATTACTGAAGCATTAATTCAAGTGGTGTTATGCCATTAAAACTGAAAGATAAGCTCTGACACTTCACTGAATAATCAAGTTGTGATAAGCATTATAAGCATAAAGGAGAAAAATTTCCTAAAATTCACCAAAAGGTGAGTAAATATCTGTTTCTCAATCTCTTAATGAAAATTACCCCCGATGTCCTGATCAAATTAATTAGTTCAGCCAATTCCTGTTTTTACAGTTGAACAGAGTGGTAATACTACGTATTTCTTGTTTTCGAAAAGACAATGTAATATAATGACAACTGAAAGCAAAATTCATGAACTTAACATAGAAGGCATTATTGATGAAAAAATTCTCCTCTTTTTTTCTAATATCATTTATAGTATTTCTGTTTCTTTCTCAAATTTCTAACATGAATGCATACACTTTTAAGACGAAGCCAGAAACTCCACCTTCACCTCCTGTAGATTATTATGTAATATCCCTCAGAAGAGTTGCAAATGAGGCTGAAATAGAAAGTGCTCTGGATAAAGCCGGGAAGAAAGGCTGGATTTTGGTTTCCGTAATTGAAGGTGTTCAGGCAAACAGACTATATATATTCAAAAAGATGAATATTTTTGATAAAAGTCCTCAGTTCATACATAATATTGCTGAAATAAAAAAGCAGCTGGAAATTATAGCAGAAAATACAAAACCTGAAGAGGTTATCGTTCAAAAACGTCGCTAATATAGATCAAATTTTTTAGTATATTATTACATTTACACATTTATTCTAATAATTTATGTTTTTTATACTTATCTGAATATATTAGCATCTGCACCTCGAGTTTTATAATGATTTTACCGTCGTGAGTGTGCAGTAAGTATTTACTCAAATAACATAATATATTCGTTGATTTCTAACCTCTATATCCTAGAATCTTTTATAATACTCAAGTTATAAATAATTAAAGAGGACCATTTATGAGAACTTTAATATACACTGCAGCCCTTATCATTTCTTTTCAGTGCCTTATTCATTCGGCTCAACCTATACCGGTAACGACCCAAGTTCTTAAAAAAATTTCACCTTCAACTTCATACTTTAATGGAGAAGTAACACCTGTTGAAACGGGTAAATTCGGGACACTAGTCACAGGAAAAATAGTTTATATTGCATCTCCGGGAGATAAGGTAGTATCGCAGGTGCTGGATGAGAAAGGTAAGATAGTCAGGCTTGGAACACCAATTATTATTCTAGATAAAACTATTCCTAAGATGAAAGTAGAAACTGCTAGAATCAATTTGCAGAAAGCAAGAAGAGAGATGCAGAACAAAGAAAATATATATAAACGTAATTATAAACTTAATTCAAAGAAAAATATGCTTATAGCCCAAAGTAAGGTTGAACTTGCAAAATCCGAATATGACACCGCTCTCCTATTAATAAAGAAAAGTGAAATAGACCTTAAAGAAGCAGAAGAAAATCTTAGACGCTGCACTGTCTTTCCCAGCTACACAGGACAGGTTGATGAAGTTTACTTCGAGTCAGGATACGGTCTTGAAAAATTTAAAGACGCCATCAAGATAACTATGATGAATCCTATGTCAGTTGAGCTAAAGCTTCCACTTGCTCTTGTTAATAAAATAGGAATTGAAAATAGTATACAAGTTTATGATGCCGGAAACAAGGAGCCTGTAAGAGCGATTTTAAGTAAAAATCCAATTGATCCATCAAATGTAAGTTTAATTGTTACAAATAAACTAATCCCATCCTGGGAACTTACTCCTCAGCAAAAAAAATATCCTATAGTGCATAAAGCATTATTTATTGTTAAAGCATACCTCCCTGAAACCAATCATACAGCTAACAAAAATAAAACACCCCCTCCATTAGCAGTTCCAATAAAGTCTATAAAAAAAGACGGTAAAGGGGTTTTTGTATGGAAAGCAATAGATCAGAATATGACACAGACAAACAAACCTGTAATGAAAAAATTTAGGATAGAAAAAGTATATATAAAACCTGGAGATATTGTCCGCAACATTTCTTTCATAAAAGGCTATGGAAACCATTTCCGTTCAATAGAAAAAAATGGTAAAATTAGTTATGGGGATATAGTATTGGCCGATCCACAAGATGGATTAAAGGATGGAGAAGAAGTAATTTATCAGCAACTTCACTGGCGTTTCACGGTAGGAGAAAAGGTAAAAATAACCATTTCCGGGCTAAACGCTCCTGGTTTTTATGTTCCTTATACTGCTATTTTTAATAAATATATTGGCACACCACAAGTCTGTATAGTGGAAGATGGTAAGGCAATGTTTGTTAATGTTAGGCAAACTGGTCTCCATGGCGAATATATTAGAATTGAAGGTGAGCAGTTAAAAGAAGGTGAGCAGATTGTCCTCGATGCCAATAATGCACTTCAAAATGTCTATGACGGTGCAATATTAGATATCACAAAAACGATAGAACCTTTAGCAAAGTTAAGCCATAATGTAGCTAAAGCTTATGCTCCTGTAACAGGAACAAAAAACACTTACTTAAATGATTAGTTAACTGCCTGAAATAACTTTGCCTAACGCAATAAGTATCTGTCAAATATTAATATCTCATATAATTAATATCTTTTTCTTTTCAATTATTCGTTTTATACTGAGCAATGATTTGTCAAGTTGATAAAAGTATAAATAATGAGCAAGACGAATGGTTTTGTATAGTATTATTGGTATAAATATTTTTTGAGTATAATTACCGAAGCAAGTTTTACAATGTCTCCCATTTTATTATATATAAGAGTGTAAAAACAGATTACTGAATGATTAAAAGTTTTAAATGCAAAGAAGCAAAGCTGGTATTTAAGAAATTTTCTCGTAAATTACCACAAGATATATAAAGGATAGCGAGAAGAAATATATATATGTTGGATTCAGTATTAGTATTAGATGATTTAAAAAACACGCCGAATTGCTTAGTAAAATAACATTATGGGGGTAAATAAATGCGTAGATCTGATAGAGAAATTAAAGATATTAATGCGATTAAAAAAATCATTAGTGAAGCAGAAGTTTTGAGGATTGCTTTAACTAAAGATAACGTTCCATATCTTCTTCCTCTCTCATTTGGATTTGATGGTGAAAACTTCTATTTTCATACTGCTAAAGAGGGTGAAAAATTGAAATATTTTTATGCAGATAACCCTGTATGTTTTGAACTTGATACTGGTACCAAGCTATATATAGATGAAGGAAAAGCCTGTAGATTTTCTCATCTATATAAAAGTGTTATAGGATGGGGAAAAATTGAAGAACTAACGCAAAAAGATGATAAAATATTTGGTCTAAATATTCTTATGAAGCAATACTCAAATAAGAAATGGATCTACCCAGATAATGCAGTTGATGCCTGCAAAATATGGAAATTAAAAATTGAGAAAATGACCGGGAAGCAGTGTAAATAAATAAGTGGTTCAGGTTCTAAATAATAAACTGTGTAAACTCTTTATACATAGGGTAATTTCAAAAACTGCAAATATCTGGTAATTTTGGCGCATCAGCAATAGTCAGAGAATATCATAATATTTCACAAAATGTCAATAATAAAAATATTGAAATAAAAAAATAATGAGTCTAAAATTCATGAAATATCAGAAAATGATAATGAATCTCATCAGCAAGAGATGGCTGCGGGGGCAGGAATCGAACCTGCCACGGACGGTTTTATCCGCCCGCTACCAGTTTTGAAGACTGGGCGAACCACCAGATCCTTCCCCGCTGATTAAAAAATATACACTTTTGAAGTTTTTTCAAGTACCATTACCATACTGAATATGATCAGCTAAAACTATAAATCATAAATTCAGTAAAAAAAACTCCCCGGCAACAAGTTTGTTATCGGGGAGTGCATTTATTAATTGGTTTTAGATTTTTGCGATGTTAACTGCACACACTTTGTACTCTGGTATTTTTGAAGCTGGATCCAATTCATCAAGAGTCAGTTTATTTGCTGCAGCTTCAGCAAAATGGAAAGGAATAAATATATCATCCTTTGCTACTCTATCTGAATCCTTGGCAGCTATCACTATCTCACCTCTTCGTGATTTAATTCTTACTTTTTCTCCATCTGAAATATCCATTTCTTTCATATTATCAGAATTCATTTCGAAATAAGGATCTTTTACATATTTATTCAATGATTTGCTTCTTCTAGTCATTGAACCTGTATGATAGTGATAAAGAACTCTTCCTGTACTCATAGTAAATGGATAGTCCTTATCAGGAGATTCCTTAGGAGCAGTATGCTCAATAGGCGATAATAAACCTTTTCCTCGGGTGAATTCACCAATATGTAAAATAGGTGTTCCAGGATGATCTTTAGCAGGACAAGGCCATTGGAGTCTTTCTCCATTATTTATTCTCTCAGGAGTAATACCTCCATATTGAGGTGTTACCAGGTTTATTTCTCTCATGATATCCATCCATGAATTATACTGCCAGAAATATCCCATTCCCTGGCCCAGTTCCTGAATTATTTCCCAGTCATCTTTCTGATCAGGTTTAGGTTCAAGTACTTTATTCACCATAAGGACTCTTCTCTCGGTATTTGTGAAAGTACCATCTTTTTCCAAAGATAATTTTGCAGGGAAAACAACATCAGCTTGCTGTGCAGTTTCAGTGAGAAAAATATCCTGAACAATTAAAAGGTCTAATTCCTTAAAAGCATGCATTACATGATTGATGTTTGGATCAGAAACAAGAGAGTTTTCACCCATAATATAGAGAGCCTTGAATTTCCCTTCTGTAGCAGCATTCATCATTTCAACTATAGTCAGTCCTACCTCTGATGATAAATTTTTGCATTTCCAGGCCTTTTCGAATTTCTCTTTTACACCAGGAGCAAATACTTTCTGATAACCTGGGAAATTATTATTCAATGTCCCCATATCACAGGCACCCTGAACATTATTCTGCCCTCTAATAGGGTTGCAACCAGTACCTTCTTTTCCTACGTTACCAGTTATCATAGCCAGATTGGCTAATGCTTTTACGTTATCAGTTCCGTTTGTATGCTGAGTAATTCCCATTGTCCAGGCAATACTTCCTTTATCAGCTTTTCCATACAATCTGGCTGCTTCTATAAGCTTTTCTTTAGGAATACCCGTTATTTTCTCAACGTACTCAGGAGTATATTTAGCATTAGACTCTCTCAAAGCGTCAATGCCTTCTGTTCTATCAGATATAAATTTGTCATCTTGAAGATTTTCACTCAAAATAACATTAATAAGCCCGTTAATCCATGCTGTATCGGTACCGTTTTTCTGTCTCAACCATACAGTAGCATATCTTACAAGATCTATTTTCCTAGGATCTACAACAATAAGCTTTGCATCATTATACAGTACTGCCCTTTTTATATAATTGGCAAGTACAGGATGAGCTTCAGTAGTGTTAGAACCTGTTACAAGAATAACATCAGCTTTTTCAAAATCAGCAATAGTATTTGTCATTGCTCCTGAACCAAATGCTGTCGCCAGACCGACGACTGTAGAGGAGTGTCACAATCGTGCGCAGTGATCGACGTTATTCGTCCCAGCCACGCACCTCATAAATTTCTGAAAAAGATAGTTATCCTCATTTGTACATCTGGCAGATGAAAAACCGCCAATAGAGTTACTACCATATTTTTCTTTAATTGATTTTAATTTCCCTGCAGCAAATGAGATTGCTTCTTTCCAGTCAGTCTCAACAAGCTTTCCATTTTTTCTTACTAAAGGCTTTGTTAATCTCTCTTTGTGACCGGAGTAATCAAGTCCAAATCTTCCTTTTACACAAGTAGAACCGTAATTAGGCAGGTCATATGAACCTTCAACTTTAATAATATGATTATTTTTAATAGATACATCCAACTGACAGCCGACACCACAGTAAGGACATGTTGTTTGTACTGTTTTTTCAATATCTTTGGTTCTATATCTCTTAGAACCAGTATAAGCAGGCTTCATAGTTAATGCACCTACAGGGCAGGCCTGAGCACATTCTCCACAACCGTCACATTTTGAATCTTCCCATTTATCATAACCAGTTGATACAACTGTTTTGAAACCACGGTTCTCAAAAGTTATTATTCCTTTTCCCTGTATTTCCTGACAGGCCTTGGTACATCTCTGACACTGTATACACTTTGAAGCATCATAATTAAGCACCTGTGATGTTTCATCAGAAAAATCCTTTAAACCATCCCAAATATTTGGAAATTTTCTACGATCTCTTCCCAAATCGTATGTATAAGCTAAATCTTGCAGTTCGCAAGCACTGTCACTTATACAGTTTATACAGTCATCATTGTGGGCTGAAAGAAGTAAATCAAGTATCATTTTCCTCTTTGCTTCCAATTCATCTGTGAAAGCTTTTACTTTCATACCGTCTTCTACTTTGATAGCACATGAAGGATGAAGTCCAGGCCTACCTTCAATTTCTACCACGCAAACTCTGCATGCGGCAGTGCAGGATGCATTGTCGTTATAACAAAGAGACGGTATATCTATACCATGTTTTTTTGCAGCAATCAGAATTGTTTCTCCTTTTGCCGCTTTTATATCGACATTGTCGATAGTTATATTTAGATACTCTTCCATAATATCTACCTTCTATTTATAATAATATAAATTATTTAATTATAACTTTATGATTTAACTACAGCTTTAAATTTACACACCCTGAAACACTCACCACATCTGATACATTTTTCTTCATCAATGACATGAAGCTGTTTAACTTTCCCTTCAATACAGTTAACAGGACAAACTTTAGCACATGCTGTACAGCCAATACATTTATCATCAATTGAATACGTAATAAGTTTAGTACATTTACCTGCTCTGCATTTCTTTTCCAAGATATGCTCTCTGTATTCATCTTCAAAGTATCTCATTGTAGATAAAACAGGATTAGGAGCAGTCATTCCCAGACCGCACAATGAAGTATCTTTAACAGTATGTGAAAGTTCAGTCAATAAAGCCAGATCTTCCTCACTGCTGTCTCCTTCAGTAATTCTATTAAGAATTTTATATAATTGTTTTCCACCCAATCTACATGGAATACATTTACCGCATGATTCATCAACAGTAAAATCAAGAAAGAATTTAGCTATATCAACCATACAGTCATCTTCATCCATAACTATCATTCCACCTGATCCCATCATAGAACCAAGAGCCTTTAAAGAATCATAATCAATTGGGGTATCAAGATATTCAGGAACAATACAACCCCCTGACGGACCACCTGTCTGCACAGCTTTGAACTCTTTCCCACCATCAATTCCACCGCCAATATCATAAATAATATCGCGTAATTTTATTCCCATAGGAACTTCTATAAGTCCAACCTTGCTTATTTTACCGGCTAAAGCGAAAACCTTTGTTCCTGATGAATTTTCGGTACCAATTTGATTAAACCAATCTGCGCCTTTTCTTAAAATAGCTCCTATGTTCGCAAAAGTTTCGACATTATTTACTATTGTCGGCTTTTTCCATAATCCTTCGATAGCAGGAAAAGGAGGTTTATTTGAAGGCATTCCTCTCTGACCTTCAATAGAGTGTATTAACGCTGTTTCTTCTCCACAGACAAAAGCACCGGCTCCATATCTTAATTCAATATCAAAACTGAATCCTGAATTGAATATATTTTCTCCTAGAAAACCTTTTTCTCTTGACTGCTCTATAGCCAACTGCAGACGTTTGATAGCAAGCGGATATTCTGCTCTTATGTAGATATATCCTTTTGTAGCATCAATAGCATATCCTGCTATTGTCATAGATTCCAATACTGTATGCGGATCCCCTTCCAACACTGCTCTATCCATAAATGCTCCGGGGTCACCTTCGTCAGCATTACATATTATATATTTAACATCAGTTTTCTGGGCGGCAGCAAAAGACCATTTTCTGCCTGTTGGAAAGCCTCCGCCTCCACGTCCCCTTAAACCTGATTTAGTTATTTCATCAATAACTTCCTGCGAAGTCATTTTATTAATAGCTCTTGCTAAGGCATTGTAACCGGAATTTAAAATATAATCATCAATTTTTTCAGGGTTTATCCTGCCAGTATTTCGCAATGCAATTTTAGCCTGACTTACATTATTTACATTTGTTTCTTCTTCAGGATAATACCATGTCCTGTTAATTACATCAATTTTTTCTGCCGGTTTATCAACACCTGCAGCGATTATAGCCGAAGCATTCTCTGGTTTAACATTACCATATATAATACTTTTTCCGCTTTTTTTATCAAAAAGTTCAATACTGGGTTCACAGTAACAAAGTCCCATACAACCTGTTTCGATAATTTCTATTTTATTCTCTAATTTTTTATTTTTTATCTCATCAACTATAGCATCAAGCACTGGAGTCGTACCCGCGGCTAATCCACAGGTTCCCAGGGAAACTAAAATCCTCAAAGAGGGTTTTTTCTCATCGATGCTGACCAGTTGCTGAGAATATTTGCTTAAATCCTGGTAATTTTCAATCATCATTCTCACCCAAATATTTATATATATAAATTTAAATTATTCACACTTCTTTATTATTTCAGAAACCATTTTAGGAGTGACCTTGGCATAAACTTTTTCATTAACCAAAACAACCGGAGCAAGACTGCAGGCTCCGACACATCTTAACCCACCTAATGAAAATTTAAGATCTTTACTTGTTTCTCCATCTTTCAGGTCTAGCTTATCTTCAAATTCCTGGAGTATTCTATCAGCTCCTTTTACAAAACAGGCAGTTCCCATACACACACTTATTTTATTTCTTCCCGGAGGATTTGTAGTAAAAAAAGAGTAGAACGAGATCACACCGTAGACATCGCTGACATGAAGTCTCAGTTTATCTGCTATTAATATCTGTATTTCTTTGGGCAGGTAACCGAAAATACTTTGAGCTCGATGAAGGCAGTTTATTAAGTGCCCTCTATTTCTGTTAATGTTAGATCCCAGAGAAAGACTCTCTATAAAAGTCTTTAACTCTTCTGCTTTTTCAGGGTATTTATGCAGAATACTTTCTGTATCAGGACATGTACAACAAGGCATTATTAACTCCTTTTTCAGTAGAATATATAATAAATATATTTTTTCAGCGTTACGTTTAGAGATTAAAACTTAAAATATAAAAGTATTATATATTATATCAAAATTCAAACTAAAATGTTCTCTTGTTTAAATTAAAAACTGGGCAATATAACTTTTACTCAGCTGTTTAATAAAAATAAAAATCATGACGGATATTCACATAAATACAAAACAAAGAGATATTAATGATAATCTATTGTGAATTTTATGATTATTAGTATTTA
Source organism: Victivallales bacterium (assembly GCA_036011305.1). Lineage (GTDB taxonomy): Bacteria > Verrucomicrobiota > Lentisphaeria > Victivallales > GWF2-38-69 > DASCNA01. The sequence continues at coordinate 15,408 of DASCNA010000156.1, read as the reverse complement.
TTTTTATCTTTAAACCTGATAATATTATTTTAATAATAAGTAGCAAATAAAAGATATCCAAATCATCAAAATTTATTTAATCCACCACAGGTTTTTTGAGTATGAATTTATCTATGAAGAAAAACATTTTACTTTCTCTTACTTTTTTTCTAATAATTATTTCATCATTTGCTGAAAAGCTAGAAAATACGAATAAAACTACAACCACAGATAACAAAGATAAGACTAAAATTGTTGCAGCAAAAAAAGTACTGAAAAAAAAGAATTTAACTGGCACATCACCACAAGAACAGGCTGATTTCTGGGCTCAGGTAGACAAGGATCAGAAAAAATTAAATAAAAAAACCAAGTACGAATATACTATTTGCCGAATTACTATATGGCCAGGAGCTACAGCCTACCCTGCTGCAAAGGTATACGGAGTTAATTTAGGCCTGCCCGGTTCCTGCAATATAACAAAAAATCAGTTCAGTACAAGAATGAGAAATGATATATATGGAATAGATATAGCCATGTTTTTTACTTCTGCTTCGTTCGAAGGGTTACAAGTTGCACCAGTAATCATCGATGCATATGAAGCTACAGGTATGCAGGTAAGTGTCGGCGGGTATACAGAAAAACTAACAGGTTTTCAATTAGGTTTTTATAATGGAGTAAAATACTTCAGCGGTATTCAGCTAGGTATCATCAACTCATCATACAAAGCTAATGGACTTCAGATTGGCTTAATTAATGTAATTGAAGACAGTATTGTTCCTCTTTGTCCATTTTTTAATTTTTCATGGTTCTGAAAATTAATTATTTTCTTCTTTTTTCTGAAAATTACTACAGTCATCCATAGGGTTAATATTCTTATCAAAATAAGAACATCTGTCAAGAAATGGGTGTGAAACAAAATGAGTGCAGTCCCTACAGAAATATTTATTTTCTTTTTTCAATTCAGATTTTTCTTCCTGCTCAGTTTTAAGAAATGAGGCAAGTTTATCAATTGATGAATTTTTCTGTTCTTTTCTGTTTTTTTCATCTTTCAACACAAGATCCGAAATTTTCTTATTACACATTGAACAGACGAGAATTTCTCCTACTTTCGTCCATCCATCCATAATAGTCTTCTTAACTAAAAAAACGTCCTGATTGCAATGCGGACAGTTTACTTCATCTCCGGCTTTCATATTTTTCATCCCATTTATCATTAATAATTATTTTTCTTCTTGTTCCTTATTTCTTTAAAAAAACTCTGAAAAATATTTAAACATTCATACTCCATAACACCGCTGACCACTTCAACACGATGTAATGAACCTGAAAAGTTTGTAACATCCAAGCTAGTACTTCCTGCTGCACCATATTTTGAATCTCTGATGCCGAAAACCAATTTGCTAAGCTTACAGTTAACCATTGCACCTGCACACATAGCACATGGTTCTTTTGTAACATACAAAATGACTTCGTTCAATCTCCAGTCTCCGATAAAATTCGAAGCCTGAGTTAAGGCCAGTATTTCAGCATGCGCAGTGGCATCTTTAAGCATTTCAATTTGATTGTAGCTCTTGGCAATTACTTCATTATTAAGCACAGCTACAGCTCCAACAGGCACTTCCCCTTCATGTGCTGCAAGTATCGATTGTTTTATCGCCAATGACATATAATACTCGTCAGGCTTACAATTAATTAAATCCAATTCCATAACAATTATACTGATCTTTTTTATTAACATAAAAACTCCATTAAAAATAATGGAGTTTTTGATTAAATACAAAGTATTATTATTAAAATCTTCTGATTCCTATGCGTGTTTGTGACCTTTAACTGCATAAAATAATATATAAACATAGCAGAGTACAGGTAAAATGAATGCATGCTGAATACCAATATTATCGGCAAGCACTCCCTGAGTCAATGGAATGATAGCTCCTCCTACACATGCAGTACAAAGAATACTTGATGCCTTATCTGTATATCTACCTAAATCTTCGATTGCCAGACAGAAAATTGTTGGAAACATTACCGAATTAAATATTCCTAACGCAAGTATGGCATACATCGCTAAATGCCCAAATGTAAACATTGATGTTAATACAAGTACAGCAGCCAGAACTGCATTAAAAGCCAATACTTTACTAGGTAATATTTTTTTCTGAGCCCAAGACCCAATAAAACGGCCAATCATAGCACCGCCCCAGTATACTGCAACAAACTCCCCTGCTATTGCAATAGAATAACCGCCGATAAACGGCTGATTAATGTAGTTGACTAGAAAACTTCCAATTGAAACTTCTGCTCCAACATATAAAAAGATACCAATAGCTCCGAGTAGAAGATGTTTATATGCCCAGGCTGTCCCCTTATCGTTAAAAGATGGATTTACTGGAATTATATCGTCTGCACTATCATCAGTGATCCTGTCACCATGCATTTTCGGGAGTTTAACTATCATGAAAAAAACTGCTAAAATTATCAACACAACACCTAAAATCATATACGGGATTTGGACAGAATTAGCTACAGACAAATGATAAGCGGCCAATTGTTCCGATGATAACCCTGCTAATTGAGCAGATGTTTTGACAGCAATAGAAAGGATCAGAATTGCACCGAGATAAGGTGCAATAGTTGTACCTAATGAGTTAAATGCCTGTGCTAAAGTTAAACGACTGGAAGCGGTTCTTTTTTTCCCAAGTAAAGCTACATAAGGGTTTGCAGCAACCTGCAGAATAGTAATTCCTGCAGCTAAAATAAAGAAAGCTGTTATAAATATTGGATATTCCCGATAAACAGCGGCAGGACAGAATAAGAAACATGCCAAAGCCATTGTAGCAAGTCCTATCACAATTCCATATTTAAACCCAACTTTTTTTATCAAAAATCCAGCTGGAATAGATACAACTGCGAATGCACCGAAGAATGCAAATTGTATTAGCATTACCTCTGCATAATTAAGAGTAAACAAGCTTTTCAGATGGGGTATAATAATGTCATTAAGACATGTAATAAAACCCCACATAAAAAACAATGTAATTAACGCTGACAGTGCAAATCTGAAGTTCTGAGATTTATCCCCCGATATTGTTTTTGTATTTCCAGCCACAAAATTAGCCATATTATCACCTTTATCATTTTGTCCCGTAAAGTAATTGAAATAATTTCAATCTATAAAAAAAACTCCATTAAAAATAATGGAGTTTTTATCAAAATACAATGTATTAAGTTATGCTTTATTCAACATTACCAAGATCTTTTAATTTTTTGCCGTTCTTGAGGTTCATTTCAAGTTCTTCAAGAGAAACACCTTTTGTTTCTGGAATAAAATATTTAGTAATAATAAATCCAACTATACAAAAAATTGCAAATATATAGAATAATGCAGTAGGACTCCAGTCATGCATAATTGAAAGAGAAAATCTAACAACTATCCAGTTAACAATCCAGTTAGCAGCTGTGGTAATTGTCATACCGAAGTCACGTCCTTCAAGAGGAAAAAGCTCTGCACATAAAACCCAAGCTATTGGTCCCCATGAGTAAGCAAATCCGACAATAAAAACCAGTACTGCAACAACCATTACGATCTGTCCGAATGTACCTAAAGGCATTGCAAGGAACAATGACCCAATAATAGCTAGAGTAACAAACATTACTCCATATCCACTGAAGAGAAGTTTCTTCCTTCCAAATTTATCAATAAGAACAAGAGCAATAATTGTAGCTAATACATTAATTATGCCAACAAGAATCGTGCCAACAGCCGGATTAGCCATCCCTGCGGCTTTAAAAATATTTCCAGAGTAGTAAATAACAGTATTAATACCTGTTAACTGCTGTAATGCCATTACTATAATACCTAATAGCAGAACTCTTTTGAAAAAGCTCTTGCCAAGCATTTTCCATCCTCCGGAAGTTTTGATTTTGGCATCCTGAGCAAGACTTTCTTTGATTTCTTTAAGCTCAAAATTAATTTCTTCTTCAGAATTAAGAGTTTTTTCTAATACTTTCCTAGCTTTATCTTCCTTCTTTTTCAACATTAAGAATCTAGGAGTTTTAGGTATAGTTAGAACAAGAATGAACATGATTATTGCAGGTATTGCAATAAAACCAATCATCAGTCTCCAAGATGCGTCTCCCCATGTTGGACCAAAAACATGACCTGTAAATGCATTAGTGCAATAAATACCCAGAATACCGATTGTAATAAAAAACTGGTACATAGAGATCATAGCACCACGAATTCTTGTAGGTGCTATCTCAGCAAGATACAATGGAACTACAAAAGATGCAGAACCAACAGCTAAACCTATACATAATCTTGTCCAGTACAGAACTTCAAAACTATGTGTTACAGCACCCCAAAAGGCGAATACCGTAAAAAATATAGCAGCGATAACAAGAGTAAACTTTCTTCCAACAGTTCTTGTAATCCATCCACTGCCAAGTGCACCGATAACACTACCAATAAGCATTATACCTGCATAAGATTCACCTTGAGATAAAGAAAGATGCCAATATCTTTCAATAAATTCCAATGATCCATTAATAAAACCCTGGTCTAAACCAAATAGCAAACCACCAAGAGCACCAATAATACAGAACCAAATTACAATACCTTTAACTTTGGTATTTTGTCCTGTGTTTGATTCAACTACCATCTTTATTTCCTCCATATTTGTTAATATTATCTAAATTAATTTAGATATGAACATTAAATTTTTTGTTAAAACTAAATATTAAACATATTAGACTAAATGGTACTGTTGCAACAATAAAAACATATATTTAATAGCGTATTATTTCATATTAATTATTAAATAGCTATTCAATATGCAATATTACGTTTAATTATATAAAGAAATTTACCCCAAAGTCCCTCGAAAAAAAGAACACAAAAAGATATATTCCCAAAAACGACCATATAACTTATTCTAATGAATGTATTTTACAAATTAAGAGGTAAAAAAAAATCAGAAAATATTTACACTCTCTGTAATTTAAAAAATTATAATATATGTCTGACATTTAGAACACATTATGATAAAGTAACAAATTCCTCAAAAAATATCCCTTAAATTATTCTAACGAATAAATTATAATTTACAACTTCAGTTGTTAATTATTTTTCAGAAGATGCTGCTACTGCTGCGATTATTGCCGCACCCTTACCTGAACCGTCTTTAGCTAACTCAAGTGATATTTTCTTAGCTTTCTGCTTAAACAATTCCTCAAAGACTTCTTCCATAATACCTTTAAAACCAGGATATTTTTCAAATAGAGAACCATCAATACCAACAGTATGATTTTTCTTGAGTTCAGGATCCATCCATGTAATAATAGCAGAAATGGCTGCTGCAGATATTCTGGCTGAACGTACGGATACAAGATGGCACAATTTCTTTAAAAGGATTTTAGAATGCAGATTAATATTAGCAATTCCATGTTCTATAAGGAAATTTTCTATTTCACCCAAATTATCTGAATTATCTCCTTCGATCAGAGACATATGTTCTGTTAAAAGGCCATATGGCTTGTGAAAAATATTTGTCCCGTAATCTTTAAATATAAGATCTCTCTGTATTAAGTCGCTAATGATCTGTCTCAGTATTTCACCTAAATACATACCTGAAACAAGTTTTTCAAGACGCTGCCTACCTGTATTAGGCGATGCTTTATCAATTTCCTTATCATAAGTAGTTATAGGCAGTTTATCAAAATTACCCCATTCCATATTTATAATCATGTTATCTTTTTTACTAACACCACGCCATTTTGTAATATTGGACATTTTTTCAGGATAACATGCGTTAGTACCTGTACCTAGTATTACACCGATATCACATGATGGAACATTATAACTTTTAGCAACAAGCGTACCCACAGTATCATTAGCTAATGCAGCAACTTTTACGTTGGAAATTCCTTTTCGTTTTAATGCCTCATTAAGAACAATAACTATATCTTCCCCCACAACACCTTTTGCTGTAAAACCTTTAGTCCAGACAATTAATGTACCAGCCGCGATATTTGTCTGCTCAACGGGAAATGAAAAAGTAAATGCAAGTTCTATTTGCTTGTCACAGCTGATACTGTTTTCAAGCATAAAACTTTTGATGGATTCAGCTATAAAATCAAATAACTGATCTCCTGTTCCCTGCATATCTTTCTTCTGTATTACAAATTTACTAACAGCTAATACAGAAGAATTACATTTACCGTCAAGTTCAACTTCCAGCACTCTAAAGTTTGTACCGCCTAAATCCAGTGCAATAAATTTACCTTTTTCATTACCTTTTGGTCTGTCAACAAAAGCTGGGATCATTTTTAGTGAGCTTTCATAACCAGATAAACCTTTCTGCATTTCACAATGAAAATCTTTAATTATCATCTTAATATCATCGTCAGATATATTAAAAAGTTTGTTTAAGTAGTTCTCAAATTCTTTGCAAGCGACTGGTTGGGTGGTGTTGGTAGCCATCTGGTAGTTGTCTCCTTTGATTAATAACTAAAAATGAAAAGTTATAATTTTTACTACTGAATATATATAAAATATTATTTAAACTAAAAAAAACAATTAAAAAATATATGAAATAAAAAAACCCGATTTTAATCGGGTTTTAAATTTTTCTTATTTAGCCTTGCTGTGCCCCCTAAAGTGCTCCTCTATTTCTTCAAGTGTTTTACCTTTAGTTTCAGGTATTATGAACAGTGCTATGAATGCATATGCGCATGAACATATTACAAATATCCAAAACACACCTTCAAAACCTATTGCATCACGCCATAACAAAACTACTGAAGAAAGAAAAGCAGATGCCAGGCTATTTGCAAATAGACAGATAGCCATCCCTTTACCTCTAATATTAGCAGGAAGTATTTCAGACATTGCAAGCCATACAATGACACCTGGTCCCACTGAATATAAACACATAAAAATGACTAGTCCGATACAAAGAACAACTGCCTGCCCATAACCTGAAAACATAAAAGAAAACGCACATATTGCAAGTCCAAGAGTAAGTCCGCAGGTACCTATACTCAACAATAATTTACGCCCGAGTTTATCTATAAGAATAAGTGCTATCACCGTAAAAGCCACATTCAACACAGCCAGCCCGGTACTCAACAGCATAGAAATAAAATTAGATTGTACACCTGATGATTTAAAAATAACAGGAACATATTGAAGCACTACATTAACTCCGGTAAACTGCTGAAGTATGGCAATAAAAAAAGCAATAAAAAATGGAATCATATATGCCTTTTTGAATATTGTCTCATTCTTTCTGCCAGATTTTTTCCCACTAGCTTTTTCGTTCTTCAGTGTTTCCATCTGATCGAGAATTATATCTGAATCATTTTCATCGTAAATTCTTAACAATGTAGCTTTAACTTTTTCCTTACTCTTCTTAATGAATAACCACGTAGGAGATTCAGGGAGAAAAAATGCACCGATTATAAAAATAATACCGGGGATTATTACCATGCCGAACATGGCACGCCAATTGCCTGTGGGCGTGAATGCCAAATCAACTACGAAAGCTAAAGAAATACCTAATGTCAGAAAAAGTTGAAACAAACTTATAGCACGACCTCTAACCTTAGCAGGGGCTACCTCAGTAATAAAAAGTGGAATCACCATACTGACAACACCGATTCCTACTCCCTGAATTAACCGTCCCCACAAAAGCATTGAATAAGAATTAGCAATTACTGTGAGGACAACACCAATCAGAAAAAAAACTGTACCCCAAATAATGATTTTTTTTCTTCCGAAAATATCCGCAAGAAAACCGGCAACAAGAGTAGCAACCGCACCACCGCCAAGGACAGCTCCTACAATAAAGCCTGTTTGTTCGGTAGTTAAATGTATAGTTTTATCTAAAAACAGAAGAGCACCAGATATAACTCCTATATCATATCCGTAAAGGATTCCTCCCAGTACGGCAAACAATATAATAAATAGTGTTATACCTTTTTTATAATTTCCTGAAGTACTGGCAAGATCACCATTATCATTAACAATATTTGTCGGCATTTTTCTCCCCTTTGATGCTTTAATACTTTAAACTAAATTAAATTTTCGACTACTAAAATACTTATATTTAATTTAGTTACAAATTAATTGATGCATTTATGTATAATTCAGTATTAAATCTTCAATATATAACCGTTGATTCTGATTCAATACAACAAAAAACCCCATCCAAAGACGGGGTTTTAATATAATTATATTGAGTTATTATGCCTTTTAATGTTTCCTGAAATGCTCTTCTATCTCTTCAATAGATTTACCTTTTGTTTCAGGGAAGCAAACCAGTGTAAAGATGAAATAAACAATAGTGAATCCTGCAAGTATGAAGAATATACCGCTATATCCTATAGCACGCTGCACAACTAGGAAGTATGCTAATATAATAGTGTTTATCACAGTATTTCCGAATAAAGCTATCGCAATACCTCTGGAACGGATTTTACTAGGCAGAAGTTCACTCATTGCAAGCCAGACTACAACACCGATACCTATTCCATAGCCGAAAATAAAAGCGAACATCCCAATAGAAACTAATACCATTTTAATTGAAGATCCATCGGACATCATAGTGGAAAATCCAATAAGGATGAGGGATAAAAAGGCTATAAGCGAACTAATAAGTAAAAGAGGTTTTCTTCCAAGTTTATCAATAAGGGCCATAGCAATAATTGTAACACATACATTAATAATCATTACAATAACGCCTATTATCATAGAAGCATGAGAGGAAAGTCAACAGCCTTTAAGAATTGTAGGGCAATACTCGATGATTATATTAATCCCCGTCATAGGTGTAAGACAGGCAACTATTAAACCTATAAGAAACGGAATAAAATATGATCTTTTAAAAAAGGAATCAGTTTTATCACTCTTATTTTCTTTTCTGAGCTGTTCCATTTCACCCATGATAAATTTTGCTTCTTTTTCATGATGGATGCGATGAAGAATCTTATCTGAAATTTCTTTTCTCCCTCTTAGAAAATACCAGACTGGACTTTCAGGAATAATAAAACATAATATCAGAAATATAATACCCGGATAATTAAGAACCAGAAACATACTTCTCCAATCACCGCTTTTTGTGTACCCAAGATCAACTACATATGCAGCCAAAATTCCGATTGTCAGACAGAGTTGATAGGCTACAATAGATCTTCCTCTGATATGGGACGGTGCAGCTTCGGCCAGATATAAAGGAACTAGAACTGAGGTTATACCTACACCGGTACCCATTACAAGTCTCCCCCAGAGTATTGTTAAATATCCTTCGGCATAACCAATCATAAAAATTCCTATTACAAAAAGGAAAGCAGCTACAACAATCATTTTTTTTCTGCCTATCAAGTCAGCTAAAAAACCAGCTATAAGTAGAGCAACAGCACCGCCGCCAAGGACGGCGCTTACAATAAACCCCTGTTGTGTATCAGTAAGTTTGAACTCTTTTGCAATTGGTTCTAACGCACCTCCAATTGCCCCCATATCCAGTCCATACAAGATCCCAGAAAATGCAGCCACAATTACAACAAATAGCGTTACTCCCTTTAACTTAGGATGTTCCTGAATTCCTTCACTCATAGTTTTACCCCTTTGTTAAAATTAATTTTTGAGTTAGATTAAAATTCTATTATTTTATTTTATTAATATTGAAGATTCATGCTTAGAGTTTAATTATAGTATAAAATTCGTTTAAGTGCATTATTTTTTATAATTTGTAAAAATGGGAGAAATGATAATGGCTGTAAAAATAGATAAACCTACCGTTATTGAAGCTGCAGGAAATAAAATAAAAATAATCAAAGAATTTATCGGCCGAATCAATACTGCCAATTCAGATGTCAGCATAGCTCAGATGAAGAGTCCTGACGGATGGATAGAACCTGGACAAACACCAGAATTTACAGAATATACAGTTGTATTGAGCGGACAGCTTAAAGTGGAAACAAAAGAGAAAACCCATTTTATTAATGCAGGTGAGGCAATTAACTGCAACGCAAATGAATGGGTCAGATACAGCTCGCCCGAAAAAGGCGGTGCTGAATATATAGCTGTATGCATGCCGGCCTTTTCTCCCGAAACTGTTCATAGAGATGAGGAGTAATATAATTTCTGATTTTAGATTTAATGAGGATAAAACAATGAATTTTCACGAGATTGAAAAATATAGTTTAGGATTTTTTCCAACACCGCTTACAGAATTGAAAAGACTTTCAAATTGCCTTGGAGGACCTTCATTATATATTAAAAGAGATGACCAGACTGGTCTTGCTACAGGCGGCAATAAAACAAGAAAACTGGAATATCTTTTTGCTGATGCTGTCAAAAAAGGTTGTGACACGGTAATTACAGCCGGTGCGTCTCAGTCAAATCATTGCAGGCAAACTGCCGCTGCTGCCGCTCTCAGCGGTCTGAACTGTCACTTAGTACTTGGTGGAACTGAACCAGACACTTTAACGGGCAATCTATTGTTAGATAACTTATTTAATGCTCAAATTCACTGGGCTGGTCCTTACAGAAAAGGAGAAAAAATTCCTGAAATAAAGCAAGAACTTATTGCTAAAGGTTTTAAACCATATGTTATTCCTTATGGCGGATCAAATGAAATTGGGGCTTTAGGATTTGTAAATGCCATGAAAGAATTAAAAGAACAGACTTCTTCTATTAGTAATGATTTTGAATTTGATTATATAGTATTTGCATCCAGTTCAGGCGGGACACATTCAGGCTTAACTGTAGGTAGTAAACTTTTTGATGTAAAGAGTAATATCCTTGGTATAGGCATTGATAAAGGCGAAGCCGGAGATCTTCCTTTTAAAGAACATTTAGCAGATTTAGCAAATAAAACAGCAAAACTTTTATCTCTGAATCACAACTTTAATCAAGATGATTTTAATTTAAATCAGAACTATATGGGTGAAGGTTACGGAATTGTAAATACTTTGGATAAAGATGGAATTAAACTATTGGCAAACAATGAAGGTATACTTACTGATCCCGTTTACACAGGAAGAGCCATGGGAGCATTAATTGATCTTGTGAGAAAAAAACATTTTAAATCGAACGATAAAGTACTGTTCTGGCATACAGGAGGGGCTCCTGCTCTTTTCCATTATGGAAATAAAATCTTTTAAAATCTTAAACGCTTAATTACTCAATTTTTAATGATTATATCTTAAGGAATAATAATCAATGAAAGATACATGCTTATTCAAACCGATTATAATCGGTAAAAGAACAGCACCAAATAGATTTGTGGCAAATCCACTTGAAATGAACTGTTCAGATATAAATGGAGCTCCTTCGGAATTAAACTTCAAAAGATATAACTCTTTGGCCAAAGGAAAATGGGGAGTTGTATTTGTGGAATCAACTACAGCATCTCAAAATCCTGAATGCAGATTTTTCGGTCAAAACGGACTTTTAATCAATAGAAAAAATAAAAATCACTTCAGGAAATTAGTTTCAGAGTTCAAAGAAATTAATAATGACTCACTTCTTCTTATACAACTTGGAACTGGCAATCTCGGACTTGAATATGATTATATTAACATGAATGAAAGTAAACTAGAAATAATAAAACAGAATTTAATTGATGCAGGAATTATTGCAGCTGAAGTCGGTTTTGATGGAATTGACATAAAACAGGCCCATGGAACTTTAACTGCAAACTTATTAGAATCTTCAAATAAGAGAAAAGATAAATACAGTGGAAAAGATATTGAATCCAGAACTCTTTTTTTTAAAGAGATATTTAATGAAATCAGAAAATATTGTGATAAAAACGATAAAAGTGAATTTCTAATAGGTTCCAGAATTTCAGTTAATGACATTGTTGAATTAAAAACTATTATCAGCTTTTTAGATAAACAGCTTAAACTCGATTTCATAAGTATATCTTCAATGCCTTTGGAAAATACTTTGGGACATGAAATACTGAGAATTCTTAATCAAATCAGCAAATCTTTCGAACCAAATGCAAAAATTATAGGAACAGGTCATACAGATCTAATTACTAACTATGAAACAATTGATGAACTTAAAAACTTCTCTGGAAATATATTAGCTCCTGATTTACTGGGGTTCGGGAGACAAAATCTGGCAGATCCGCTCCTACCTTTAAAAATATTTAATGGCAGAAATAGTGAAATTAATAAGTGTACGTTATGTAATAACTGCATCAATAAAAGACTGGCGGAGCAGAAACAAACGAAGTGTACAGTTTATTGAATGAAATTAATTGAAGAGATATTAAAGATATTTTTAAATTTCTTCAAACTACTACTGTGCAGATATCATATTGTAAGATTAACTTCTTATGATCTGGGCATTTTATGTTTTTATACATAAGAGATTCATCAAATTATCAACGCAAATACATAACTTTTATCATTATTATCCTGTGATGGTTACATTAACGATAAATATTATTTAACATCTATGATTTTTGATAAGCTTTCTACACCTTTTTTATTGTTCGCAAACTTATATAATGTTTTAATATCCTGTTTTGATATTTTGATATGAAAGTTAACTACATTATCACCAGTCACCGAATTTTTAGCAGTATCGAGCATTGGTAAAGGACCTTTAGCTGACATAAAGAGCATTATTTTAAAAGTAGGTAAGAATTGGTTTAACAATAAGTTAAATGCTTTTGCAGCTTTTGTGTTTTTAAAAAAAGTATTGATATTGATGGATAAATCTGTATTTATATCTGCCAGAAGAACAGCACCTGTTATATTTTTGAAGATTTCTGAGTCAACTGAGTTAATTCCTTCATTATTAAAATTATCAACTGCTGGTATTTTACCCGTTATTGAATTAGGTAGAGCCAAAGCAATATAAGCATTATTTTTTTTATTTGTAAGTGAGTATATTTTATTTAGTTCAGAAGTAAACATAATATGCTTACTATTTTTTATATTATTAATTAGTAAATATAGTTCATCAGGAGATTTAGTCCCTATGATCAATTTATTTTCGGGAAGAGTCGTGAGATAGAACGATTCATCATTACTTACTATTTTGATATATTTATCTTTCTCATATGTTACAGTACTTGAAGCTACTTTACTTTCATTTTTAACTATATCTTTTGTTATATTTTCCAAATCGGTAAAACTTACAGATTTAGTTAATGAGAAACCAAAAGCAAAATTTATATCACTTTTTTTTACGTTATCTACTGAAGTGATATTCGGATTTTTCAGCCCCACTGTAGATGCAAATTCTGTAAAATCACTCTCCTGCAAATTATGTTTTTTCAGAGTTTTAATAATTTTCTTATAAAGATCCGATTGATTAACACTATTACTTCCTGCATCTTTTAGTTTTTCATTTGTATACTTAAAAAGAGAAGAATTATAAATTTTATTTAAATTAATATAGGCAACCGTATATGGATTCTGAACAGTAACTTTTTCAACAAGAGAATCAGCATAAACAGAGCAGATCATAATAAATGAAGTAAATAAAAAAAGAATATATTTCGTAATATTCTGCATGTGGATATCCTCTATATAGATTTAGATTTTAAATTTCGATTTTATCAGAAAGTTATAGTTGACAGCAAACAACAAAGCTATATTTAGATAATTTAATTATCTTAATAATATTTAATCTAAAATTGAAACTTCACCTATTTTGCAGTTTTTATCCAGGCATCGACAAACTGATCAAGATCTCCGTCAAGGACAGCAGAAGTATTTCCGGTTTCTACATTAGTTCTTAAATCTTTGACCATCTGATAAGGGTGAAGAACATATGATCTTATCTGATTTCCCCAACCCATTTCAGTTTTTTCACCGCTAATATTATTTGCTTCCTTACGCCTTTCTTCTTCTTTAACAGCATATAGTTTAGCTTTCAGCATCTTCATAGCTGTAGCTCTATTTTTATGTTGTGAGCGTTGTGCCTGACAGGCAACTACTATGCCTGTAGGAATATGAGTAATTCTAATAGCACTGTCCGTTTTATTTACATGCTGTCCTCCTGCACCGCTACTTCTATATGTATCAACTCTTAAATCTTTTTCATCAATTTCAATCTCAATATCTTCATCATCTAAATCGGGAACTACTTCTATAGAGGCGAAAGATGTATGCCTCCGTGAATTACTGTCGAAAGGAGAAATTCGAACAAGTCTGTGAACTCCTCTTTCAGCCTTGGAATATCCATAGGCAAAAGATCCTTTAATCAGCATAGTAACACTTTTAATACCGGCTTCATCTCCAGGTTGAAAATCAATTATTTCTTCATCCCAGTTACGTCTTTCCATCCATCGTCTATACATCCTAAACAGCATCGAAGCCCAGTCACATGATTCTGTGCCCCCTGCCCCGGCATGAATAGACAAGAAAGCATTTTTCCTATCATATTTGCCGGAAAGAAAACTTAATAATTCTGTTTTATCCAATTTTTTAGATAGAAGTTTCCACATGTCCTCTGCTTCGCCAAGCATATCATCATCAGGCTCTTCTTCCACAAGTTCAGCAAACGATCTAAAGTCTTCAACTTCCTGGACCAGTCCGGTAAAATCTTCAATTATTCCCTTTGCAGCACTTAACTCACCCATTATTTCCTGGGCTTTTTCTCTGCTATCCCAAAAATCCGGTGCCAGCATTTTATTCTCAATATCTTTTTTGGCAGCTATTTTTTCATCAACCTTCAAATATTCTTTTAAATGCTCTAAGCGTTTATTAGCATCTTCTGCAACTGATTTTATTTCGTCTAGGGTCATAAAAAATTATACTCCAGGTGGTTTTACTATTAATTTTAATTTTAAATCTTTATTTATTTTTGAAAAAAAGAATAACTATTATATCTATATATTTATATGGAACTTTTTTCAACAGTATCCTTAGAATTTAAATATTAATAGGATATAAAGTATAATTTTTCAAAAAAAAGGATAGAAAAAATGTTTAACAGTAAAAGTACACACTTTCTGGAAGAAATGTTAAAAAGTTCTTCACCTTCTGGTTTTGAAGCAGAAACAGGAAAAATTTATAAGGATTATATATCATCTTTCTGTGATAAAACCTATGTGGACTCTATGGGCAACATAACAGGTGTAATTAATGAAGCAGCAGATTTTAAAGTTATGCTCGCAGGGCATTATGACGAAATAGGTTTTCAAGTTGTTCATATTTCTGATGAAGGTTTTATCTATTTTAGGAAAGTCGGTGGAATAGACACACTGACACTACCCGGTCTTGAAGTGGAAATAATTAATGAAACGGGTAAAACATTTGGAGTCATTGGTAAAAAAGCAATACATTTAGTGGCTGCAAAAGATAGAGATAAAACCCTGGAAATAAAAGATTTATGGATCGATATCGGCACGTCCAGCAAAAAAGAAACAGAAAAACTGGTTGCTGTCGGAGATCCGATCG
>DASCNA010000155.1:0-2825 GCA_036011305.1 Victivallales bacterium | reverse complement strand
TAGTCGCTGTCGCGAAATAGAAATGCATGTATGCTAACGTGTTATGCATTCTACTTTAAGTCTCAATTATACTATAACTTTCTAAACATTCACTTTGCTTTTGGACATCTGCCTTTCCTTTCTTTTTCTTTGTTAACACCCCACTGGTTTCATTTCCAAGCTCAAATATCTCAAAATTTGTCTAAAATTAAATCCGGTAACAGCAGCATACCCTGCCGATTCAGTAGTATCATCTGATTTCATTCTGCTACGGTCTAATTGTCCTCCCTGTTTTACATGTCCAATAAGAGGTTCAATACCAGCTCTTCTATTGGCTAAGTTGAGTTCAAGCTCTAGCTCATCCGATATTAAATCTTTCCTGCCTCCAGGTTTCTGCAACCCTAATGGACTTAAATTATTTTTAACAAGTGATTTATCATTATTGATAGAATAATACCCCTTATCAAAACTAACAGAACGAAGCGTTCCAACTCCAAAAAGTGATTGATGTGTTTCAATTAAATTCTTTAAAGACTTTTTATCAGGCATTTGTACAGATGTACATTTGCTGACAAACATCAAGTTCCCTTTGATTCTGCCAAGCTGAAAAACACGACCGACCTGTTTTTTCTTACTCAATTTGCCTTTATTAAAAAATGCTACTTTGGAGGCATGAAGAGAGAGTAATTTATCCTTCACTGCTATGTGATTAAAAATAAACGGGATAACATTTAAAAAATATTTTGATGAATGTTCATGTAGCGTTGATGCTGCGTTTTTTATATTCCATGGAATATATTCTCTTTTAGGATTAAGAAGTACTTTTGTATACCTGGTTACTTCGCATACATTTTTATAGGCTGCACGCCACACTCCTACTAAAATTAAAAATTGTTCTTCTGTATTCTTTTTATAATCTGAAAAGAAATATTTTCTGGCTATGCTTTTAACATTTTTATAGTCGATATTGAGAGGGTTAAGTTTAAAACAAGGGATATTTTTATTCATGTAATCTGCTACTTTTCTGGCAAGTGCTACAAGCTGAACCATTAAATTAACATCAGAAGGATAAGCAATATTAGCTTCCTGTATAGTAGAGTCACAGTCAGCTTCTTTGGGATCGACAAAACCTAATTTTACTCCAAGTTTAGCCGTTTCATTTGCTATAACTTTTTGAGTGCCAGGTGAGAGACGTGATCTGAAATCTTCTATTTTTGTGTGATCCGGGCAATGCCACTTTTTTATATTTGTTTCGCCACAAAAAACTTGATATACAGCATTGGCTTTTATAAGTTCTTCCGTTTGTCTGTCTTTATAATCATACATTTTCTGAAGAATATAAACTGCAAGGTGAATTCTTAACTCAAGTTTTCTTCCTCTCCACCAGCATAATTTTGCTGTAGTTTTCTTAAGGTCTGGTAAAACTAAATCTGCCAGATTAAGCCAATCTATTTTATTGGCTAATACTATCAGAGGATTTGTATCACTATTAACTTTTATTGTAATATCTTTGACCCCGACAATTTTTGATGATATACCTGAAAAATTAAATCCCATATTAAAAATCAATTTTTACCATATTGAAGGTTATTTTATCAAAAATATTATCTCAAAAATATGGAATATTGCAACTTTTAATATAGATTTTATATATAAAATTCAATAATTTTAGGATACAAAATTTCTTATATCAGACTCAACACAAAACTGTAAAATTTGAAAGATTTTAATTAGCTCACTTATAAATGCTATTTTATAGTATTAATTTTACTCTGTTTTCCAAGTTCATCTGCTGCCATTATGGCAGAATAAACATTTTCAACGGTTATATTAAATGGCATATTATATACTGTTTCTCCTTCTGCACATGTCAGTTCGGCAACTTTCATCATTTCGTTTTTATTAATTATCTTAACTCCCAGGTCTTCAAGACATACAGGTAAATTTATAGAATTACAGAAATTCAAAACTTCATTTATTTCATCATCTTGAGAATTTTCTAAAACCAGTTGCACTAATGTACCAAATGCAACTTTCTCTCCGTGGTAATAATTATGACATTCTTTTATTACTGTTAATCCATTATGAACTGCATGGGCAGCCGCAATACCACTACTTTCGGCACCTAAACCACTTAGCAAGATATTTGCTTCAATAACATTATCGAAAGCTTTTGTAACAACATTAGCATCACAGGCTAACTTAGCTTCAAGTCCATCCTTCAATAATATTTTGTAACATAAATAGGCTAATTCTAAAGCTGCATTAGTTCCCAGACCACTGCTCAAATTGGGGCTACTTGACTTGGCACAAGCTCTTGCTTCAAAATATGTCGATAATGCATCGCCCATTCCTGCAGTTAATAGTCTAGTAGGTGATTTAGCTATAATACCAGAATCAACAAGAACTATATCAGGGTTATGATCAAGTAATAAGTATTTATTAAAGCTACCATTTTCATTATATATTACAGAAAGAGCTAAGCAGGGACCGTCATTTGAGGCTACAGTCGGAACAGCAATAAACGGTATTTTTTTATAAAAAGCTACTGCTTTTGCAGTATCTAACACTTTCCCACCACCAAGTCCAATAACAATATCGCAATCATGCTTTTGTGCATAATTCATCAATCTTTTAATTTCATTTTCAGAACATTCACCATTAAAACCATCAAAAAACAGTTTCATGTGGATATCATTGAAGCTTTTATATAGCACATTCTGAACTCTCTTTTTTCCCGCATCTGAACAAACAAGAAGCGGAGTTTTAGCTAATTTTATTACTATCTTAGATAAATCTTCAAGAGCAGCTTCGCCCTGAATATATTTTCGCGGCGATATAAAAGT
>DASCNA010000154.1:0-3557 GCA_036011305.1 Victivallales bacterium | reverse complement strand
ACTTTTATATCGCCGCGAAAATATATTCAGGGCGAAGCTGCTCTTGAAGATTTATCTAAGATAGTAATAAAATTAGCTAAAACTCCGCTTCTTGTTTGTTCAGATGCGGGAAAAAAGAGAGTTCAGAATGTGCTATATAGTCGCTGTCGCGAAATAGAACTATAGTTATATTTAATGTATAGATAAAGAGAGCATATTATGAGCGAAGAAAATGACACACATGATTTATTGAAAAGAATATTTAAAAATGTAAATAAATGTAAAATGTGTGGTAAAGACTACAAAGAGAGAAGTGGCTTTTATATAAAATTTTGTTCATGGGAGTGTTTGAAAAAATATTATAAGATACATAAAACCTATCCATCTGCTGTTTATATAAAAGAAAGAAAAGCTTTTATTAGGTTGATGTTAGATGAAGGAAATTATTATGAAGAAATCGTTATAAAATATCTGTTGAAAGGATTTCTTGCAGGTCTAAGACTAGATAATGAATCGTCTTTTTTAGATTATGATGATATTATAGACCCTTTCGAAGATTTTTCTCTGAATACTCAATATACCGATGAAATTAAAAGGTATAATAGGAAATTTAATAATAAAAGTCTTAAAAATATTTCGAAAAAGAATAAAAAGGCTACAACAGAAGAGCAGGCTAGAATTGAACATTTACAAACCAAAGTTAAACAATATCAAAAGGCGTTAATGATGATGCAGGATTATATTGATTGCGAAAATTGTATATTTGACTCAAAAGAATGTGAAGATATAGGCAATTGTTATGAAGCGTTTTTAAATATAGCCAAACAAGAATTGGATAAAGAGGCCAAAGAATGAACAATATAATTAACAAAATCACAACCTTTCATATGTCTTAATTAAATATAACTATAGGTATTGGTAAAAACTAATAAAACTCTACTCCGATTTAAAATATATCTTTCCAATTATTGGGGCAAAATATATTACAAATATTTTCACTTATTTTGTTAATAGTAGTGTCAATTTTATAATCTCCTTTTATTTAATATTGATTTTTATCTACAAGGTCATTACTCAATAAACAAAACACCATCATGCATATATAGTGATTGATTGTAAATAATTTATAGTCGCTAGACTCAATTGCAGTGTAATTTGATTGTAAGTAACTTTAAAATATATTTATAGTCAATTTAAGAATTTTCTCTAAAACTCCGAAATAAATTTATATATGAAAGGCTAATAACTTAAAAAAACATGAAATACATTGCCCTGGTAGATTGCGATTCATACTATTGCAGTTGCGAAAGAATATTTGCACCTGATTTAAATAAAAGGCCTGTCATAGTTTTATCAAATAATGATGGTTGTGCAGTTGCATTGACTCCTGAAGCCAAAGCTGCAGGGATTAAAGTGGGTGATCCATACTACCAGATCAAAGGTATTATAAAAAAACATAATATTGCTGTTTTTTCTTCAAATTATGAACTATATGGAGATATATCCAAAAGAATATTTATGATTCTTAAAGAGTTTACACCTGATATTGAAAACTATTCTATAGATGAAAGTTTTCTAAAATTAGATAATTCTAACAGAACAATTGAAGAAATTTGTCAGGATATAGTTTATCGCACAAAATCATACTGCAGCATACCTGTTAAGTGTGGTGTATCAAATACGAAAACTTTATGTAAAGTTGCTGCTGATTTAGTAAAAAAACAAAAAATTAAATCAAAATATAAAATTTTATTGGATCCCGATGAAACGTTAGAAATATTAAAAGAATTTCCTGTAGAGGATGTTTGGGGAATAGGTAGACAACTTACAAAGAAACTAAAGAGCAGGGGAGTAAATACAGCAGCCAAGTTTGTGAGATTAGATGATGATTATATTAGGAGAAATTTTAGTATAAATTTACTTCGCACAAAATGGGAGCTTGAAGGAAGACCTAGTATTGATATGGAGTTAGTTCCTCAGACAAGAAAAAATCATTGTCATAGTCGCACCTTCGGAAATGCTATATCAGAAAAAAAAGATCTAAAAGAATCAATAGTTTCCTACACTTCTACAGCTGCAGCTAATATTAGAGGGATGAAGCTAAAAGCTCAATCTATTTCAGTTTATATAAGAACTAATTTTTTTAACAAAGATCTTCCTCAATATTCAAACTCTATTACAATAGCTTTACCATATCCGGCCAATGATACTATGACATTAGTAAAATATGCAATAGAAGGCTTCGAAAGAATTTTTAGGGAAGGGTACTTATATAAAAAATCATCAATTTTATTGAATGATTTAGTAGATGAAATAGTAGATCAACCTAATTTTTTTGTAAAATCAGATCCGGCTAATGATAGATTGTCAAAAGTGATGGACCAGATAAATAATGAGTATGGAAAAGGAACAATTAAAATAGCTTCAACTGGAATAAAAAAACAAAAGTGGCAATTGCAGCGTAATTTGATTTCTAGCAGATATACTACGAGATTTGAAGAACTATTCAAAATTTAGTTTTATTAATTTTGTACATAAATAGTCGAGCTTGATGGTATTTAAGCATGCAGTGTCTCAAATTTTTTCCAACAGTGTTGCTTTATGAAGGCCTTTTTTTGAAATAGTATTATTTTTGAAATTTATCATAAGCTTTGACAATAGCTTTAAACTCTTTCAAAATTACAGATTCATTTTCACCATTACTCATGCATAAGTTGATGTATCTGTGGATAAATCGTAAATTGTCTATTTTCAAAGAACCACCTTTTGAACGAGGTTTTTTATGATCGCAGCTAATGTTATCTCGTGTAAGTTTGATACCAGAAATAGCACAGTATCCTTTCTGCTTTTTAAATAAATTAGCTAATTCTTTGTTGGTAGCTTCAATATATTTTCGTCTAGAAGTCACACCAAAATAGTGCATTTGTTTGTAAAAGATGGATTTAGCTATGATTTTATCTTTGTTCTTTATATAATTTTTCTTTGCGTTATCACTATATAGTTCTTTGTTGTTTTCATATTGCTTTTGCCTGCATAATTTGCATTGTGAACTATAGTCATCAGTATTACTAATAGTTAAAGAAAAGTTCTCTATGCTTTTAGTTTTCCCACAATCGTAACACCTTTTCTTGCTTACTTTTGGTTTATTCGGAAACTCTTCTCTCCATTTAAGGTTTTTATTCTTAGTTTTTTGGTTACGTATTTTTGCAATCTTATTATCGCAGTCTTTGCAATAAGTAGAGTAACCATCACCATTCATCCTATTTCTATAAAAATTTGAAATATTTTTGACCTTACCACAGTGAGGACATTTTTTTTTACTTATTTTTGTTTCATTTGGATGTTCTTTTTCCCATTTAATATTTTGAATTTTGGTTCTTTTACTTGATTTTATACTAATTTTACGGCAACACTCAAGGCAATTATGGTTATATGAATCTATGGGTAAATCTACAAGTAGAGGGCTGATCAGGACTGTTTTTCTTTATTTTTCATCTTTTTCACAATTATTTAGTAATTTAGTCCTTCTTTTTTTTGTAAGTTTATAATCGCATAAAATATAATATGCGATTTAATTG
>DASCNA010000153.1:0-29383 GCA_036011305.1 Victivallales bacterium | reverse complement strand
AACATGATAACCGGCTTTCATTTTAGAATCAATTATACATGAGGATATTTCAACCATACCTGTAGGCATCACACAAACCAATCCTATTCCAGGATCATCACAGTCAATAAAAAAAATTGCTCTTGTCTGCACATGAACAAGATAGCCCTCTGATGCATCCTGATCTGTGGGATCTTCCCTTTCTGAATCAGCTTGGCTGAAATAAAGACCTTCTTTTACATATGCTTTTACTATTTTTCCTGAAACAGGGCTATGCCATCTATGATATTTAAACGGACTCAAAAATGCCTGAAAAACTGTTCCGTCAATAAATTTATCTATATATTTATTATCCAGCATATCACTCAGAGAATAAGGTTGAGATTTAATCCAGAATTTACTATATCTCTTTATGTTTTTGCTAATTTTATATATTGTTGAGTCACATGCACCAACAATGACTTTGTTATTTTCCGGCTCTGCTATCGGTCGTACACCTTTTTTAAGTTTACGTGTAAAAAAATCATTCCATGATTTAAATCCCCAATGTTTTTCATTAGGCTGATAATGGTAATCTTCAATATGAAGCTGTCTTTGAGCTGCTTCACACATCCATCCTTCAGGAGAATCGTTTAATACATAAAGTGAATTTCTGCTATTCAAAAATAGACACCATACATCCAATAATTTTTTTAGCATAGCATTAATTTTTTCATTGCGGTAGGCAGCAAAACCTGCTCTTGTTCCCATTGTCCAAATGAGTATGGCTGAAAACGGAGTTCCGACTAATAATGTATCATTATAATCAGGGGCTTTAGTTAATACACAATTTAATAACCGTAACATGTGATCAATATTCTGCAGCCTATGTTCATCATACTTTGGGTCTTTAGGGATCTGTTCTATCATTTCGGTCAAATACATCCTAACTACAGGATCACTGTTTATCATATTTCTAAACTCGGCAATAACCGGATGTTCTAAAATTTCTTCTTCATTATTTATGATTTCTTCATGAAATTTTATATGCCATTGCCTCAGCACATGTTTGTCAGCCGTTAGCCACTTGGTCCTAACTCCTGTTCGAATTTCAGATTTTTTATTCATTAGAAACTCCTTCCATGTATTTTATAGAAAGTATTAAATTATTTTTCCAATGTCATTCTAACCATGGGACCTGTCATTTTAGTTCCCCAGCCTGGCATCAGCTCAAGCCAATGAAGTTTATTACCTTTAGTTCTATCCAGATCATTAACAATTAAAGCAACATTAAAAGTTTTACCAGCTTTTAATATCAGTGGAAATACATCTTTTGCAGGAAAAGCTGCTTCATAAACAGTGTGGTTACCTACTCGCTTAATAGCCAGTTTTACTGATTTATTAAAGGCTTCAATTTCTCCCTTTGGTGAAGTATCAAGAAATACCTCATTTCCTTTAGGAGTCTTAGACAGTTCCCATGACCATTTATCAAGATAAAACTGAACACAGTCAGCCGACCATACTATATCACCTGAGTTAGGCTGATAATGATCATTATCACTCATATCTACAGCAAGAAATAAATATTTACTGTTCCACATCATTTGAACGTAACCGCTAAGATCCTTAGTATTTTTCGGATTGAAAGCATGAGAATAAGTTATTGGCATACTCACAGCATTTTTCCATTCATTTAACTTTCCATCTATCTTCATATTTTCAGGAGCGCGAACAGCATAAGATGTCTGCACCAGATCTAGTTTATTTGTAACTCTAATAGGTCCTCCGTTTTTCACTTTAGGCACAACAGTTTCAAATGATGGCACAGGGAAATGAACATCAGAAGCTGAATCTGTCCATACATGAATTTTAGCAGTTCCACGCTTATTTGGCTCTGCTTTTATATTTAAATTTGTAGGTGTAACATGCCAACCGTTAGGCACTTGCCATTTTAAATTCAAATTCAAAGACCAATCGTAAGGATTATTCAAATAGACAGAAACTTCTCGGTTTATTTTTTTACCAAACGGGACCTCTACTGCTTGAGTTGTTATACAATTATGCAGATTATCCATTTCCCATACCCGTGTTTGTGTTACTATATCAGAAGGGAACATATACCCCGGTTTGACAACGGTATAACGGATTTTACTGCCACGTACCTGAACTAGGATATAATGAGCAAATCCACCTTTGTTTTCAGCAAGTCCTGTACGGTCTCCACCTCCACCGCCAGATATGAAATAATGAATTCCATCTCTTACACCAAAATCCCTATACATATGCTTATGTCCAGCAAATACTGCCCTGACAGGATAGCCTTTCAATAATTTTGCAACCTTATTCCATTTATTACCGTAGTGTTTAATATCAAAAATAGGCTGATGCATCATTATGAAAATATTTTCTGCCTTTGATGAGGCAAGCTCTTTTTTTAACCAGTTCAACTGTTTGTCTGAAAATACACCTGAAGATTGACCGTTTTCTTCTGTATCTAATGCTATAAATTGACTGTTCCCATAGTTTACAGAAAACATTACCGGCCCTATACGATTAGTAAATATTTTCTGAGTAGCTTCATCTGCTATATCATGACCGCCGACTATAGAAAAAATAGGTGATTTAATTTCAGCAATATGTTTTTCGTAAATATCCCACTGTTTATTAACACCAGAAGCCGCTCCTCCAAATATATTGTCTCCATCGATAAAAATTAGATTTGGCATTAAAGCATTCCAATCTTTAATCATAGACAGAAAATCCTGAGAATATTTATAGGTTTCTGCAAATTGAATGTCCCCGACAATACAAAAATCAAAACTGTTGGTACAAATTGGAGGTTCTGCTTTTAACTTGGCTAACTGCTTTTGGTAAATTGTCCCCCCAAATGAGCTGCATATTATTCCGAAAAATGTTAATACAAAACAAATACTTATTACAGAGATCCTAATTTTCATAACTCTACCCTCCCCCATTTCAATCATTAAAAGAATATAATATTCTTTAATACCTTAATTATTAAAATACAAATTTCTATAATATTTTTCAAAACTTTTCTGTCAAAGAAGCTTTGATACTTGCGCGGCAAAAGTTTTCTTATGATTGATCTTTTAATAATTGATCATAAGTTTTCTTTTCTGTTATATCTCTCTGAATTCCTCCTACAAATCGTTCACTACCTACAGAGAAGGTAAATCGATTTTCATTAATATATTTTATTTCCCCATTCGGCATTTCCATTCTATAGGTAAATTCTATATAATCATCAGTTTTTTTATCCTGTTCTTCAATAATTAATAAAACTCTTTCAATGTCATCGGAAAAAATATACTCCTGCCACATATCCGGATTAATTGCTACGGCCGCCTTGAATTCTTTTTTACTCATCTCAAACATATCGTACACAGCCTGATTTGTATAAAAAACTTTTAGCTTTGTTTTACAAAATTTATCTTCAGTCAATTGTCCTATCCAGATAGGATTGTCAGATTTATCCATAAGACTGTTTTTTACCCCGCTCAACCAGGACGCTTCCTTTTCTTTTGTAATATCTTCGATAAAACCGGTATGAGTATATGTCCATTCAAACTTAGTTTCATATACTGTCATTTTTATCCATCGACCATGTAAAGTCTTTAAAATAGCAGTTCGAGGCGTTATCCTTGCTCTTCTGGCAGTTTCATACTCAGCCAAACTTCTCCCGCATGCTGAAATGTCTATATACTCACACCACTTATTCGCAAAAAAAACTTTTTTGGATATACCAAGTGTGTTAATTAAAGCTTTTTCAGAATTAATGCTGTCATATACGAATGTAATGTCATTAGAACTCTTCTCATGCCCCATCCATATCAACGTTTCAATCTTTTCCTGGGCATCAGTCAGTCTTTTAATTTTCTGGTCTTTCAACTGAAGTTCAGTTATATCTTTAATAAATCCTGTATGAACAGCAGTGAATCCTTGACGTTTAATATAGGTATTAAGTTCCACCCATCTTGTTTCTCCTGTTAAAGCATGAATAATTTTTAATTTATATTCACGTTTTCTCTCTTTTTTATAGATAATGTCAGAATATCTCTCTTTATCCATCTGTTCTAAAAATTTTATAGATTCGTCCTGAACACAAAATCTCCATTTCCCGTCAATAAACTCCTGTTTAGGTATCCCGTATATTTCCTCTGTTTTATTATTTACAAAATCACATTTATACTCAAAAGTTTTCAGATTTTCTCGTCCTACAAAAATAATCTCATTGGGAGTATCAAGACATGAGTGTAAATTCATAGTATTAGTTATATCTGAAAATACTCCATACCAAACTTTATTAAATTTGTTTCTACTATCCCTTATCCATTTAATTTTCCCTGAAGATGTAACTATTTTATATTCAATAGTCATTATATGACCATTTTCATTTTTATGTTTTCTTAAATCTCTAAGTTCATTCGTTTCTTCAGGAAAAATATTAGATCTATCAATCATATCTTTGATTCTGTATATGGAAAGTTTTCTATCTTCATCTGTTCTCATAGGGATTTCAAAAATATCAAGGAAAGCTTTATCACTTATAAAAATATAGTCTAACTGTTCCTTTTTATCGTTCCATGTTCCCATCCAATGGGCATCTTTACTTTTATTAAGAGCTGCAGCCAGGATAGCCTGATTGCTAGTAGCTTTTTTCTGCTCAGTAATATCATCATATGTCCCAATTATACCAAGAAGATTACCATTATCATCCAATATTGGATATCGTGATTCCAGACAGTCAATTTTATTCCTTGAACCTGGAAGTTTGCATTCATTATTTATCTGCGGAAGTAATGTCTTTAATATCACATGATCCTTATCAATTACATTATTAGCATCTTTATGAGAATAAATACCATAATCATTCTTTCCTGTAATATTAAATGCTTTGCATAATCCTAGCCCATCTTTAAATTTATCATTGGCCATTATATAATTTAATTCAGGATCCTTAATATATATATGTGATCCTATAGAAGAAAATAGTGCTTTTATTATAGTATTAATTTTAAGTGTTTCATTTTTAGCTTCTTCTATGACCGATATTACGTCATCATACCTTTTTTTATGTCTGTTAATCTCTTCAATTGAATTAAAAGAAGTTATAAGGTTTGATATATTATTAAATATTTCATCCTTCTTTGAATCCTTTAAATCAGAAATTTCAGATACTCTAACTTCAAGAAGTTCAGCAATTTCCCTAATTAATGCTTCCTGCGGCACGCTTCCTGTATTTTTCCAGCCATATAATGTCGAACGTGAAATTCCAATTTGAGAACAAAAATCAACGACCTTCCAACGTCTCTTCTTTATTAACGCTATTAATTTATCAGTTTTTACAATCATTTCCGCCCTCTTCAAAAGCAATTGTGTACAGTTTAGTACATTAAATATACAATAATGTACATAGTAATTGTTTTTTGTCAAAAAATATTTGTTTAATAAATAACAAATATTAAATTTAAGTAAGTTCTTAAATTGGTTTTAAAAAGCTGATTTAGGTTTCTGGTGGGAAGGGAGTATTTATTCAGACATGAGGCAAAAATAAATTCTAAAAATACGAGAAAATTGTTAGTTTATACTGC
The DNA here is from genome assembly GCA_036011305.1 of Victivallales bacterium. Lineage (GTDB taxonomy): Bacteria > Verrucomicrobiota > Lentisphaeria > Victivallales > GWF2-38-69 > DASCNA01. Next base: position 23,813 of record DASCNA010000153.1, on the reverse strand, counting down.
TATTCTTTGAAAATTAGAAGTGTATGTTTTTTAAAACATCATTAAGAGAAATAAAGATTTAAAAATCTTTCTATATTTTATAATACTAATTAAATAGTTTTGAAGTCTCAAAAACACAGAACAACCTCTGTTTCTCACTCAAGGACATAGTTTGTTGTTTAAACTTCAAAACTATTATTTTGCTTTACTAATATATTTTACAATGTACAGCTTTTATTTAACATTGACTTGCAAAGCTGATAAATTATTCTTTCATGATTTGAATAATTTAAGTGTAAAGCATCTGATTTTATTATTTCAGAAGAATTTTCATGCTTAGCTAAAGATTCACCACAAAGACTGCATATTATTGCATCTTCTTTAATTTCATCCATACAAAAAGGACATATGTTTGTTTCCATCAAATCTACCCCCGATACTATTAGTTGTTTCTCACTCAAACGTTAATTTAATTGTCCTATAGTAATTTTTCAAAGAAAAAGAAAAAGAAATTTTGATTATTTGAACATAAAATTTTACATTTCATGTTTAAAATTAATCAATAATATGATTCTGAACAATTACATTTTATTTAAAGCAGGTATAAGAAGCTTTTGTCCAACCCGTATTTTAGAAGGAGAGGAAAGTTGCTCTTTATTTGCCTTCAATATTTTTTTCAAATAAATAGGAGAACCATAAATATTATTTGAAATTTTATATAGCGAATCGCCAGGTTTAACAGTATAGTAAAAATCTTTATCAAATTCAGTTATCTTTACTTTAGATTTTGATCCAGAAACCATTGTTTTAGTATTTTCATCAAAACTTCCCTTATATTTAAGAATAATTTTTTCCAACTTTTCATTTTTATCTTTTAATTTCTTAAACTCAACCTCCATATTACTATCGGTATCAATAGATTCAACATGTTTTTGCGTACCGCCTGACTCAACTATATCGGAGTCAGAATATTGCTTACCAAGTTCTTTGTATAATTTTTCCTTTGAACCAGCAATCCATTTTTCAATAATCTCCTTATCGCTGCTGTCAGGCGATAAAGATAAAAATTTTTCATAGTAATAGATTGCAGGAATATACTCTCCAGTTTCCTGAAAAATTACAGCAAGTTTATAATTTGCATCTGTGGAAGTGGGGTATAAAATTAAATATTTTTTATATAATACTATTGCATCATCATATTTTCCTAAACCATACATATTGTTAGCTTTAATAACTAAAGGATGTCTTTTGGCTTCAGTGGATTTATTATCGCAACCGACAATTAACACTAAAGAAAAAACTGGAAGCAGAAAACACAGAACTTTTAACTGATTTATAAAACTTTTGCATTTCATATTTTTATGTTTTTAGAAATTAATACAAAATATGATTTATATATAGAAAATAATTAAAACATTATAGCCTTAATTATTATTAATTTTAGTACATATTTTACATATAACCAATTTTTTCAAATTACACCAAACACTAAAAATGCCCCTAACTCTAGAATCAGGGGCATAAATAAATTAAAAACAAATATTTGGAAATACTATTTTTTCAATAAAGCAGCTAAACGGGATTTTTTCCTATTAGATTTATTTTTATGAATAGTACCGACTTTAACAGCTTTATCGAGTTTATGAAAAATATCTTTTAACTGTTTTGTAGCATTATCCATTTCAGAAGATTCTACAAAAGCTCTTAATTTTTTTTCTGAAGACTTAATAGCAGTTTTGCGTGATTTATTTCTTAATCTAGCTTTCTCGCTTGTTAAAATTCTTTTTGCTGCCGATTTTGATGCTGGCATGTCAAACACCTCTCATTTTTATTTGTAAATTATAACTATAAATATATCAAATTTAATTTAATTAAAATTTTATTGGACTTGTATTATCGCATTAAAATTGAAAAATTCAAGTTGTTTTCTTGTTGTAAAGGACATGAATACTATTATATTAGGCAAAAGTTAATGAATTATTAATATCGAAGTGGGTTTTTGCCCGCTTATTTTTTATTTACATGAATATAATGCTTTTCGGTTAGGAGCAAAATTAGATTATGGCTGCAAACGAACTATTAAGTTTATTAGAATATATAGAACAGGAACGTGGAATTGGAAGGGATGATCTAATCGATGCTCTTGAAAAATCATTAGTATCTGCTGGCCGTAAAAGTATTGATTACGGAAAGGACCTAATTGTCCATGTAAATAAACATACCGGCAAAATTATTGCAAGTGTAGATTTCGATGTCATTGATGGCAAAACTGAGGGTGAAGTCATAAATATAAATGAAGCAAAAAAAACTAATCCCGAAGTAAAAATTGGCGATACAATAACACGCGAAATCCCACATAGGGATTTTGGTAGAATAGCTGCTCAAACAGCTAAACAAACTATGATTCAACAGCTTAGAAAAGCTGAAAAAGCAAGAGTTTATGAAGACTTCAAAGACAGTTTGGGGCAAATTATAAGCGGAACAGTCAGGCGTTTTGAATCTGGAAACATAATTGTTGATTTTCAAAAAGCTGAAGGAATATTGGCATACAGGGATAAAAGCCCTAATGACAATTTCTTTGTCGGTGATAGAATTAATGCACTATTACTAGACATTAACACATCAGGTTCAGGCCCAAGCCTTGTAATCAACAGATCAAGTAGAAATTTTCTCAGAAGACTGTTTGAACAGGAAATAAGTGAAATAAGCGAAGGAATTGTAGAAATAAAAGGTATAGCAAGAGATCCTGGAGTTAGATCTAAAGTTGCTGTCATCAGCAATGAATCTAGAGTGGATCCCATTGGCGCTTGTATAGGAATGAGAGGAAGTAGGGTTAAAAGTATTACTACTGAGCTTGGTGGAGAACGGATAGATATCATCAGATATGATGAAGATAGAAAAAATTATATATTAAACGCTATGCAGCCTGCTACACCTAAAACTGTAGAAGTTGATGAAAAAAATAGCGTTATAAACGTATATGTAGACAAGAGTCAGATAAGACTTGCAATTGGTAAAAACTGGCAGAATGCAAAATTATGCGGCCAGCTTTTAGGTATGAAAATAAATGTAGTACCGTTTGATAATGAAGAATCAGTTTTTGAAAAAAAATTGAAAGAAGCTGTTAAGGTTTTAGCTGAAAATCTTGATGTTTCAGAAGATTTGACTAAAAAACTTGTGGACAATGGGATACTTTCCATTGATGGACTGAAAGCTGCAGAAAAGAAAGATCTGCTCGCTATAGAAGGTTTTACGGAAGATACTGTAAATAATATTTTAGAATCATTAGAAAATCTTTAGTCTTTCTGCTAGTATTATCATAAATTAGATTGGTACCTTTATAAAAACGAATTAAAAAGCTTAGGATATAATTTGATGGCCACTCAGAAGAATAAGAATAAAAATAATATAAAACCGGAGAACTCAGTAGAATTAGATTCTAAAGCTGATAAGGAATTATATATAAAAGAACCAATAATTGTAAAGAATTTTGCAGAATTGTTAGACAAAAAACCAACTGAAATAATAATGGCTCTTATGCAGCTAAATATTTTGGCATCTATTAATCAGAATATAGATATTAAAACTGCAGAAAAACTATGTACAAATTACGGTTATAAACTGGTAATAGAAAAACCTGCTGAAGAAATAAAAAGTAAAATAGAAATTGAAGAGATTATTGATGATCCTAAAGATTTAACTGAGCGTCCTCCTGTTGTTACCTTTATGGGCCATGTTGACCATGGTAAAACTTCTATTCAGGATGCTATAAGAAAAACAAGCATTGTAAAAGGAGAAGCAGGTGGTATTACACAGCACACAGGAGCATCTGTTATAAAATTTCAGGAAAAAACAATAGTTTTTATTGACACTCCTGGCCATGAAGCATTCACAGAAATGAGATCCAGAGGGGCCAATGTAACAGATATTGTCGTTCTTGTTGTAGCTGCTGATGATGGATTTATGCCTCAGACAGTAGAAGCATTGAATCATGCAAGAGCAGCAAATGTTCCGATTATTGTAGCTATTAATAAAATCGACCTTCCATCAGCTGATCCTGGTAAAGTTTTATTACATATGCAGCAGAATAATCTCATGAGTGAAGATTGGGGCGGAGAAGTAGGAACAGTACAGGTCTCAGCTATGACTGGTAAAGGCTTAGATGATTTACTTGAACGTATATTGTTAGAATCTGAATTATTAGAACTGAAAGCAAATCCTAAAAGACCTGCTGATGGCGTTATTTTAGAAGCTGAATTAGAACAAGGAATGGGTTCAACAGCTAATGCCATAGTTAAAAACGGTACTTTGAAACATGGCGATATTGTTTTATGCGATCATTATTATGGACGTATAAAAGCACTTATAGATTCAAATAATAAAAGAGTTAAAACCGCCGGCCCAAGTATGCCAATAAAGCTTGTAGGTTTATCAGGAGTTCCTTCAGCCGGTTCACTGTTTAACGTATGTAAAACAGAAAAAGAGGCATCAGATATAGCCAAGCAAAGAGGTAATGTACTGAGAACTGAAAGTTTAACTAAAACTAATGCTACAAGCCTTGAAGACCTGTTTTCATCGATTAGTGATGCTCAGAGAAATGATTTAAACCTTATTGTTAAAACTGATGTTCAGGGAACAGGAGAAGCAATTAAAGACTCTCTTGAAAAAATACCTTCAGATAAAATCAAAGTGAATATTATTCATACTGCAGTTGGCGGTATTTCAGAGAGTGATATCCTTCTTGCATCTGCATCTAATGCAATTGTCGTTGGTTTTCATGTTAAAGTAAATAACGGCGTTAATGACATAGCTAAAAAAGAAGGTGTAGAAATACGTCTCTATAGTATTATTTACGAACTAATTGCAGATATCAAGGATGCTCTTGTCGGTAGACTTGCACCTGAAGAAAGAGAAATTCACTTAGCCAAAGCTAAGATACTGAAAATATTCAGTACGAATAAAGGTCCAAAAATTTGTGGATGTGTTGCTGAAGAGGGAACTGTTAAAGTTGGTGGCAAAGCTAGAGTTTATAGAAATAAAGACCTTATTTTCAATGGTATTATTACCTCTTTAAGAAGATTTCAAGATGATGTAAAAGAAGTAAAATCAGGTCAAGAATGCGGTATTAGACTTGATAATTTCTTAGACTTTCAAGAAGGTGATATAATTGAAGTTTATGATATAGTACTAGAAAAAGCATCATTATAAATAATTATATTGAGTTTATAAAATGAAATCAACTGGAAGAATGGTTCGCGTTAATGAATTAATTAAACGTGAAATAGCTGATATAATACAGCATAAAATTGAACGCATAACAGGTAGATTAATTTCAGTCACTGAAGTTGATACTACCCCTGATCTCAGAAACGCTAAAGTATCTATAAGCGTCTTAGGTGATAAAGACACAAAACAGGATGCTATGCATAAACTTCAAAAGAAAAGGTGCTATATCCAAAGCATTATTGCCAAGAATGTAAAACTTAAGTACACTCCTGTTCTTGAGTTTGTACTTGACGAAAAAATTGAAGCTGGCGATAGAGTTTTTGCAATACTGAATGAATTAGATGATGAAGACAAGTAGAACAACTCTATCTCATTTATCAGAATATCTGCTTACGCTGGATAATTTTCTTATAGTTACCCATGTACGCCCTGACGGTGATGCAATTGGATCTGTTTTTGCTCTACATGAAGCATTGTTAATTCTTGGAAAAACTGCTGATATTTATTTTTCAGATGCACTTCCTGATAAATATAAGTTTTTGATCAACTCAAATACTTATATTGAAGATAGTCTGCCTATAAATAAATATTCTAATATTATCAGTTTGGACTGCGGAAATTTTGATAGACTTGCCATTTCTGATAAAGAATGTTATTCTAACAAAAATACAATTTCAATAGACCATCATCCCGATAACTCAGAATACTCAAATACTAATTATACCAATTCAGTTTCCTGTGCTACTTCAGAAATACTTTTAGATATATTTACTATTCGCGATAGCTCCTGGATTATTAATAAAAAGATAGCAAACTGTCTTCTTATGGGAATTTTACTTGATTCAGGAGGGCTTAGGTTTGATAATACTACTGCAACAGTTTTGCGAAAAGTAGCTGAACTAATTGATTTAGGTGCAGATTACATTCCTACGATCAAATCTATGTATTTCACAAAACCGTTAAAAATGATGAACTTAGAAGCTGATATTATTTTAAATGAATTAAAAATGGCATTTGATAATAAATTTGCATACCTCTATTTAAGTAAAGAACTATTAAAAAAACATAATGTTACTGCGAAAGATACAGAAGGTTTAATTGATTATTACAGAACTATTGACGGCTTGATAATAGCGGCAACATTAGTCAAACATAATAATGGTTTTCGTGTTTCTATGCGTTCAAATTATGCAGAGTATCCTGTAAGTGAAATTGCAAAAATATTATCTGGCGGAGGACATAAACTTGCAGCAGGCTGCTTTATTCCTGCAGATAATTTTGAAACAGCTGAAACAATACTAAAAAACTATGTAGAAAAACTGTTGATGAAATAAAGTCAACTCATAATCGTATAACTTTAAATTCTACATCCAGTCCACCTGCCTAAAAAAAAACAGTTTTATTTAAAAGTAAATAAAACTGTTCATAAAGTTTAAGAAATATTGAGTAAAAATTACTGCATATTTTGTGTAAAATAGCCAACTTTGTCAAGAACCATAGTTATATCAATTCTATCTAAATACACATTATCTGGAACATTTAATGAAGCAGGTGCAAAATTCAAAATCCCTCTGACTCCAGCATCGACCATCAAATTAGCAATTTGCTGCGCATATTGTCCAGGGGCAGTTATTATTCCAATTTCAATATCAAGTTCACGGACCTTATCTTTTAGTTCATCAATATGAAAACAATTACAGTTGGAAAAGCTTTTACCTATTATTTCTTCATCAACATCAAATGCTGCAACAATTGACAGACTGGAATGTCTGTAACTTGAATAAGATAAAATTGCTTTGCCTAAATTACCAACACCTACTAAAGCTATTTTCTGACCGTTTTTATCTTCTAAAATATCATTAATATTTTCAATTAAATTTTCAATATCATAACCATTTCTCGGATTTCCGCCTGAGCAGCCAATTATCATTAAATCTCTTCTTACCTGCGCAGAGGTGTTATTAGCAAGCTCAGCCAGCTGATGGGAGTATAGATGACTTAATCTGTTAGCTTTTAATTCTTTGAGTTCTCTTCTGTATATTACTAACCGTTCTATTGTTTTTGCTGGGATAGAATCCTTAATTTTCATATTCTGCCTCAATTTCAAATCTTTTTTGTTACACATTTCACATAACTATACTTCATTATGTGCATTATTCAACAAAATAACAGAGAATATATTATAAGAAAAGATTAGATTTTATTTTTAGTTATTTCAGTGTTAAATATTTTATATATCAAGCTTGACAGCAACCAGCTGAGAATAAATATTCCGATAATATAATAACCTAAATGAACAAGATTATCATTTAAGGAATTAATATAATTCCAAAAAGCAGACTGCAAATTCAGTTTATCTGATAATACACCAAGCACCTCCAAGCCACCGATAAAAAATGCAATTAAAAAAGAAACCAAAGTAATTGTCATATTATAAAACAATTTTTTCATGGGTTTTACAAATGCCCAGCCATAAACTCCAAGCATTAAGATACCGTCCATAGTATCAATTAAACACATCCCCGACATGAATAAAAGAGGAAATATCATTATTGTCCAGATAGAAAGCCCTGCAGCTGCCTGAGTAGCAGAAATACCTAGTAAAGCAATTTCAGATGCAGTATCGAACCCAAGGCCGAATAAAAAACCAACTATGTACATATGCCATGATTTTGAAACAAATTTGAACATCGGTCTAAGTATTTTAGTAATCAAACCCTTCTGTTCTATCAATTCCTCACAGCTATCACTTGGGAGCCCATTTACCTTGTTATCTCTAAATTTCAGAAATGATCTTAAAATATCAATAAATATAATCAAATTTATAATTGCTAAAATAAGCAGAAAAGAACCAGAAACAATACTGCCTATAATACCTCCTATTTCCTGAAACTGCGCTATGTTATCTTTCATATATATTGTTCCTAGTGCAACAAAGAAAGACATTATTACAACTACAGTAGAATGACCGAGCGAGAAAAAAAATCCAATAGTGACGGGTCTTTTCTTATTTTGCATGAATTTTCTTGTAACATTATCGATTGCTGCAATATGATCTGCATCCACCGCATGCCTTAATCCAAAACCATAAGCGATTAAACAGAGAGCTAAAAATTTGGGGTAATTATAAAAATATATATAAGCCACAACCCATATAAATATATTAAATATTACCAGCAGTGAAATCATCAATGTTACTTTATGTTTTGAATTCATCTAAAACTCCATTCAAATTAAAAATCATACTATTTACACGTAATAGAGAAGAATTATTACGATTATTATTTTCGTAATACTCATACTATTAATTATATCTTACATAAATTCCACTGGATAATAGATATTAATTAATTATTTTATGATTTTGGCTTAAACACATAAATGAGTAGACTATAATGTATATATTCTTAGTCTTTAACAGGAGATGCTTATATGTCGAAATCAGATACCCATGATAAATCTCACAATAATGATAAAACATATTATGCATCATTGATCGCCCATCAGCTAAAATCACCCGTTGCTGCTGCAGGATCAATAGTAAAAACCTTGTTAGGTGAATATGCCGGAAGCTTAACACCACAGCAGAAGGACTTACTGTTTCGTGCCAATAAAAGAATTGAAGAAGCCATCAATACTTCAAACAGGATGGTATCACTGGCAAACCCAGATGCTGTAGATAAAAACAATAATATTATAACCGATTTAAGCTTGATAGTAAAAAAAATACATGCAATATATCTTGAGGAATCTGCAATTAGAGGAATATCTTTTTCTATAAACATTGAACATGAACCTGTATATGTAAAAGCCAATGAAGCTACTCTTATTGAGATATTAAACTCATTGACAAGCAACGCATTAAAATACACTCCTTCAAACGGTAATATTAAAATCAACCTGAAAGCTACATCTGATAACGAATTAGAATTATACATTGCAGATTCAGGCATAGGAATTCCTCCCGAAAACTATGATAATATATTTATGCCTTTCTACCGATCAGCTCATCATCAAGGCTCTACACTTCCAGGTTCAGGGCTTGGACTCACATTAGTTAAAAATTTAATAACATCGATTGGTGGAACCATATCTGTAGACAAATCTGAATATAGCGGCAGTAAATTTATATTAAAACTTCACAGAATTCACAAAAGTGATTCAAATAATGATCCTGCTGAAGCATCCATACATAGCATGAAAGTAGTTATTGTTGGCGGAATCGCAGCAGGACCGAAGGTAGCTTCTAAAATTATAAGACTGTCACCGTCTACAGAAGTTACAATAATTGAAAAAACAGATATTCTTTCCTATTCAGGATGCGGATTGCCATACTATATATCAGGCATTGTAAAAAAACAGGCTGATCTATTGTCAACTCCTGTGAAAGAGGTTCGAGATCCAGTATTTTTTCAGAATATCAAAAATGTAGTAGTTCTTAATCGCACAGAAGCACTGAATATTGATAAAAAAAATAAAAGAATACAAATTAGGAATACTTCAAACAAAAACGAATCATGGATTAATTACGATAAACTTGTATTGGCCACCGGTTCAACACCGAGAATACCTGATATACCAGGAATAGATTTAAAAAATATTTTCACACTTCATGGGGTTCATGATGCAGAGGGTATCAAGACTTTACTGGCAGCTCGAAAAGCCAAAGATGTAGTTATTGTCGGCGGAGGTCTCATTGGTGTCGAAAGCACTGAGGCACTGATTGCACGCGGATGCAGAGTTACAATTGTCGAACAGCAACCTCAAATACTCACTTTGCTTGATAAGGAGATCGCAAAACTCGTTGAAAATCACATGGAGGAGAACTGTGTAAAGATTTTAACCAATACTGAGGTTAAATCATTTTACAGTCCAGAAAAAGAAATGCCGAAAAGAACTGATGAAATACACCACTCCCATCAGCATAAAATATATGTTATAACTAATCACGGTACCATACCTGCAGATATGGTAATAGTAACAGCAGGAGTAGAACCCCAAACAAATCTAGCCACTGAAGCCGGACTTGAAATTGGAAGCACTGGTGCCATTAAAGTAGATAAACGAATGATGACATCAGATCCAAATATTTATGCCGCTGGTGACTGCTCTCAATGTTTTGGTATAGTAGATAATCTTGAATGTTATTTACCACTTGGTTCTACTGCAAATAAAGAAGGCAGAGTTGCCGCAATTAATATCTGCGGCGGGCATGAAGAATTCCCAGGTATAACAGGATCAACTGTATGTAAAGTATTTGATTATTGTGTTGCCAGGACTGGCCTTACTGAAACAAGCGCACTTAACAGGGGATATGATATCATACAAACTTTAACTGTAGGCCCAGATAAAGAGCACTTTATGCCAAATGTAAAAACCTTAATGATGAAATTGATTATTGATAAAAAAACACGTAAAGTATTGGGTGCTCAATCTATAGGTGACAGTGACGGTTTTAATAAAATTGATATTATCTCAACTGCTATTTCAGCAGGTATGACAGTTGACAAACTTGCCGGATTAGATTTATGCTATGCTCCTTCTTATTCTCTTGCAATTGACAACATTATTACAGCAGCAAATGTAGCAAGAAATAAACTGGACGGAATATTTCAGGGAATGACTTCTGAAGAAGTATACAATAAAATTGTTAATAAAGAAGATTTTATAATCCTTGACGTTCGCACTTATAAAGAATATGAAAAACTGCGTATTCCGGAATCCATATTAATTCCACTTGGAGTTCTTAGAAGCAGAATGCACGAAATCCCTAAAGATAAGGAAATTATTACTTTAGGAAGTATATCTTTAAGAGGTTATGAAGCAGCTCTAATCTTAGAGTCATTTGGATATCAAAACGTCAAAGTACTTGATGGCGGCATTGTAATGTGGCCCTATGAACTTATTCAGGGTATAAGATAGATGTCTGAATATATCTGCAATCTTTCACTGCACAATTCTAGTTTAATAATCATATATTGAATTTGTAATTACTATAAGCCAAACTATTCTCAACAAAGTTTTCTGTATTACTATAAACTAAAAAAAGCCGGCTTAAACCGGCTTTTTAAATATAACTCTATAATCAAATTAACCTAATTTTGCTTTTAAAGTTTTAAGAAGCATTTGAGGTTCAATTGGTTTTTGAAATATTCCGCTCAATCCCAATTCGGAAAAGCTGATGGTTTCATTAAGATTATCACCGACTGAACTTAGCATATATATAGGAGCTTTATTACCTAACAGTTTAAGCTCTTTTACACAGTTAACTCCAGAGTCGACCTCTTCCATCATTAAGTCAACAATTACTAAATCAGGATTACACTCTTTATATTTAGCTACACCCTTTTCTCCGGTAACAGCTTCTTCCATGATGTAATTATTTTTCTCTAAAATAAATCTGAGAGAATCTAACATATCCTGATCGTCATCAACATACAAAACTACATATTTATTGTCTTTCATAATAAACCCTAACTACTAGTTACGAATTTTTGATAAATATTAGACACTAAAGTCTGACCTAATTTCCCTGAAACAATTATCTTTAACACATCCTTTGACAAATTCAATTGCATTATTAAGATTATTTCTAGCTTTATCACTCAATCTTTCATCATACTCATTGAATTCATATCCTCTTATTCCAAGAGCATAGGCTTTAATATCTTTTTTAAATAGCTCATGTGCAAGAGCAAGTAAATTTTCAGCTGTTATACTGTGGCTAGAAAAAGTTATACTCTTGCTAGGCTGTAATGTTTTTAAATAAAACGGTTCTGGCCCAGAAACATCAGCATCAGCGAAAATAACAATATCATGCTTAGTTAAATCAACAGCATTTTCAACTGATAGTTGGTAATCACAATCAATATCAACATTAGGATAATGCATATCATCAATTGCTTCAGCCAATGCTGGCCCGAGACCGTCATCTAGACGCCCCGGATTGCCATAACCAATTATTAATATTTTAGTCACTTATTATGCCCTTGATTTTTTATCAATCACATTACCATCACTGTCATGTAATTCCATAATCAGAGGCATTTTACCCATTGCATGTGTAGCACATGATAAACAAGGGTCATAAGCTCTTATTGCAACTTCAACTCTATTAAGTAAACCTTCTGTTATTTCAGGTTTGCCTGAAATATAATTATCAGCTACACTTTTTACAGCTAAATTCATAGGTTCATTATTACTAGTAGTAGAAACTATAAGGTTACACATTGTAACCAAGTCATTCTCATCAACTTTGTAATGATGGAACAAAGTACCGCGCGGTGCTTCAATAATTCCGACACCCTCTTCTCTTCTGTCACCTTTTACAACAAGGTCTTCACCCTGTAAATCAGGATCATTTAATAATTCTTTGATTTTTTCTGCGCTGTGAAGAGTTTCAATCATTCTACTCCAATGATAAGCCATTGTATGATTATTTGGTTTTCCACCAGTAATACTCATATAATCTTTACGGGCAGCTTCTGCTAATGGTGTATCAATGAAATCACATGTATTAATCCTAGCTAGCGGTCCAACTCTGTACCAACCTTTTTCAGGTCCCAAAAGTTTCATGAATGGGAATTTCATATATGAGTAAGATCTTACTTCTTCAGCAATAAACTCATTATATTTCTGATTATCAACATGGTCAAAAATCTTTTTGCCATCAGTATCGATTGCTCTTAATCCACCATTATAAATATCTAAAGCTCCGTCATTTCTAATAATTGACAAATGATTAGAATCAAATGAACCGAACTTAGTCAGTTCATCAAGATTTTTAAGAGTATAATCTTTAGCTATACCGACAACAGCTTCACTCCAAGCAATCATCTGATCAATATCTTTTAATAAATGATCACGTTCTGCTATTGAAAGATTTTTATTAATCCCCCCAGGAATAGCTCCTGTTCCATGTATTTTTTTACCGGCAGTAAATTGAATTACTTCTTGACCGAATTTTCTCATTAATACACCCTGAGTTGCTAATTCAGGATACTTTTTGATAACTCCAACAACGTTACGTATTGCAGGATCAGCATCAAAACCGAATAATATGTCTGGTGAGCATAAGTGGAAGAAATGCAATGCATGTGATTGGAAAAATTGCCCATAATGCATTAATCTACGCATTTTTTCTGCTGTTGGAGTTAAATTTTCTCCGCCAACGATTCTATCCATAGCTTTTGCTGCTGCAAGATGATGACTTACTGGACAGATGCCACAAAGACGTTGCACCATTACTGGAATTTCCCAATATGGTCTTCCAAGTATAAATCTTTCGAATCCTCTAAACTCAACTATGTGAAGTCTAGCCTGTTCAACTTTATTTTTTTCATCAAGTTTAATAGTCACTTTACCGTGACCTTCAACTCTTGTTACCGGCTCAATTACTATTTTTTTCATTATTTAAAACCTCCCAATTAATCGTACTTGACCATTTCATATGGTAATTCAAGAGGCTTGTTAGTCAATAATGCAACAACAGCCTGCCAAATTAAATCCGCAGAAGGCGGACAGCCAGGTAAAGAATAATCAATTTTTACAATTTCTTTACAAGGATAAACTTTATCTAATATTAACGGAATTTCTGGGTCATTTGGAATCTGACCTGAAGGATTATATACTGTTGGACCATTAATATAAGCTTCATTATAACATTCCTGAAGAGGAACGTTATTACGCAATGCAGGAATTCCTCCCATAATTGCACAGTCACCAAGCATTACCAATACATCGCAATGTTTACGAAATTCCTGAAGAACCCTAACGTTTTCTTCGTTACAGCATCCACCTTCAATAAGGCCAATTGCACATCTACCGGTAAATTCTTTAATATCATCTACAGGTGATTTATCAAAATCAACAAGCTCTACAAGCTCGAGTATTCTTTCGTCAATATCAAGAATAGACATATGACAGCCGAAACATCCTGCTAAAGAAGTTGTTGCAAGCTTAGGCTTTGACATATCTTATCTCCTTTATATCTTATATTTATTTTATAAATTATTTAGCAACTTCTTCAATGTCAGAGCCGATTGGCTTATGATCATAAAAGCGTTCACCATAAGGAACAGCATAGCCTACTCTCTTCTTCAGCAATGCTCCGACAGGACATATTGCAACAGCTTCGTCAGTCACAGTAATATCTGTTTCTTCAAGATTAGCTTCAGCATTTACAGCAATTCTCTTTTCCGGTCCGCGATCAACAAACTGGAATACGTTTTTACCGTCAATATCTTTAGAAGCTCTGACACATCTTGCACAGAGAACACAGCGGTTTCTGTCAATCAGTATGTCAGGATGTGAAGCATCCACATTTCTATCCGGAAAAAGATAAGGATATTTAGGAGCAAGAATTCCAAAGCGATATGCAAGCCCCTGAAGGTCACAGTTACCGCTTTTTTCACAGAACATGCAGTAATGATTTCCCTCAACAAACAGCATATCAACTAAATCTTTTCTGATTTCATTGATATCTTCCGTTTCATTTTCAACAGTAATTCCTTCTGCAGCAGGTTGGGTACAGGCTGACTGAGGACGGCCATTCACATTAACAGTACACATACGGCATGAACCGTGAGGTACTAAATCTTTATGTGCACACAGGCGTGGAATATATATATTAGCTCCGTCGGCAGCTTCCATAATAGTCTGTCCGGCTAAAGCCTTCACCTCAACACCGTCAATTGTGAAAGTAATTGTATTTTCCATTTTAACTCTCCTTATACTGTATCAAATACAACAGACTTACGTTCAATAATTTTTTCACTATCTTTCAAAGCCGCAGAAATATCAAAAGTAGGACACATCCCGTCATCTCTAGTTTTCAACAGTTTTTCATATACTGCTTTGAAATTTTCAATAGAAGTTAGTACCGGATTAGGTGATGTCTGTCCCAAACCACAGCGGCTTGCAGCTTTAACGGTTTTACCAAGTTTTTCCAGATATTCAATATCTCCGTTTTCACCACAACCTTTTCTAATATCTTCTAATTTTTCTTTAATTAGTACATTACCAACTCTGCATGGTGTACAGTAACCACAGCTCTCTTCAATAAAGAAATCCATGAAATAATCTGCTACTTCCAATACATCTCTTGTTTTATTAAAAACCATTACTGCACCGCCAGTTGCTAAATGATCGTAGCATATTTTTCTTCCGAAATCTTTTTCTCCGATAAGAGTTCCGGAAGGGCCGCCCATCTGAACGGCGATTGTATCTTCAGCACCGACTTCTTCAAGCAGCTCGTTAACAGTTATACCAAATGGAAGTTCGTAAACTCCTGGAGCATTACAATCTCCTGATACACTGAAAAGTTTAGTACCGGTACTCCCTGAAGATCCCAATGCTGAGAACCAGGCTGCACCTTTTTCAACAATTTTCACTACACTGCAGAAAGTTTCTACATTATTAACAGATGTAGGCGTTCCTAAATATCCCTTCTGAGCAGGGAACGGAGGACGATTTTTAGGATCTCCTCGTAATCCTTCACAAGAACTGATCAATGCAGATTCTTCTCCGCAAATATAAGCACCTGCGCCCATCTGAATTCGAATATCAAAATTTATACAGGTTTTTTTACCGAACAATCCAAATCTTTTTACTGAGCAGACATTATTTCCAAGTAATCCTTTTGCACGACGTTTTTGTAAAACATCTTCCAAGTATTCTCTCAAATAGGCATACTCACCTCTAAGGTAAAGAATACCTGTATCTGCTCCTACAGCATAACCGGCAATTGTCATTCCTTCAAAAAGCTGATCGGCACATTCTGTTAAAATTGCTCTGTCTTTAAATGTTCCTGGTTCTCCTTCATCTGCATTACAAATAATGGTTTTTTTATCTCCCTGAGCAGCACGAGTAAATTCCCATTTCATACCGGTAGGGAATCCTGCCCCGCCGCGGCCTCTTAATCTTGAAGCTTTTACAGTACGTATCACTTCAACAGGGCTCTGGGCAATGGCATTTTTGAGTGCCACTCCTTCATTATATTCAGAGAAGATAACGTCTCCTCTTTTTCTTATATGATTTCTAACCATTGAATGAACAAGAGGATTTGAATTATTTCCATCTCCAACTCTTTTTACCAGCTTTGTAATATCATCTGTTTCATTCAGTGTTTTTATAATTTCAGATACTTTGTCTGTAGACAAATTAGTAATAACCTGGTCATTTACCAATGCTCCAGGTGCCTGATCACACATTCCAATACAGGGGGCATACTCCAGTGTAAATTTACCGTCCACTGTAGTTTCGCCGAAATCTATCCCAAGTTCTTTTTTAAAAGCCTCGGCTACCTTTTCAACTCCTGCCATTCTGTCAATAATGTCATCACAAAGTCTTATTACATATTTTCCTTTTTTTTCTTTAGAAAGGAAAGCGTAAAAAGAAACAACACTTTCTACTTCTACACGATGACTTGACACTTCTGCAGCAATTAAGTCCAAAGCTTCACTTGGCACACAGCCAAACTTATCTTGAACTGCTCTTACAATATCCATCATCCGAGTACGATCGTTCTCGAACTTCTTACAGATATCTACGACATCCTTTTTTAAGTTTTCAACATTTGACATCATATTTATGCCCCTTTTACTAAGAGTTAAACATTTACTGATTCAATTAAACCAGCCATTTAGTTTACTATTTCTACTTCAAAGAATATTTTTATTTAAATACTTAATGCTAAAAGAACTACTAATATAGTGTGCATTGCAAACAAATTCACGTTATACCATTCACAATTTTTAGATTTTTTATTCCTTTGATAAAATATCTCCTGTAGTTCCCATAATAAGTCCAGAGTGCAATACACCCATCTGTTGCCCTAAATTATCAGCCATGTGCTTCACTTCATCCGCCTTTCCTTTCAGCATTATCATTTCTGCACATAAATCTTCTGTTAAATGCACATGAGTTGAAGCCAAAACTATATGGTGAGTTGAATGCTGAAGTTTATTCAGTTTCATATTTAAATTTCTTTTCCCGTGATCATAAATCAACGTAATTGTCCCAACTACGTCTTTGCCTGATTCCCATTCATCTGAAACTAAACGTTCTCTTATCATATCCCTGATAAATTCAGATCTGTTTTTATATCCTGATCTATTTACAATTTGATCGAGCTTATTATATAACGGTTCTTCTAATGATAAACTTAATCTTATCAGTTCAGACATAACATCTCCTAAAAAACAAATATTTATATCATTGTTTCATTAACCCACAATGATGTTTAAAATAAGTTTAATTTATAAGATGGCAAGTATTAAACACACATTATGCATTTAAATTTACAGAAATTTGAGTTTGTTTATCTTAAAGCGCTTTCAAATACTATATTTTTTTGTAAATATTTCTTTGAATAAGAGCCGAAAAAATAGATTGCATAGTGTTTTTAATCTTTAAATGATAAAATTCTATTTAGAATATTATCATACTGCTCAGGCAGTAATATTTTTTCAGCTTCAGGATGCTGATTATTAAACCATGTATCCTGTCTTCTAACATATTTTTTTGTAGAGGATATTATCCTCATTCTCATTTCATCATAGGATATATCACTATTTAGATATTTTGTAATAATATTATAACCTATAGCCTGCCAAGCCGTTGGTGATTCCAACAAACCGTTTTTTATAAGTCTTTCTGTTTCTTCAATCCATCCCTGCTTTAGCATTTCTTCAGTTCTTACTGTTATTCTGTCAAAAAGATCTTTTCTGTCCCATGTCAGCTTATAGGCATGCACATTATATAAGAGTTTATTCTCATTCCACTTTTCATTCTGATCAAGAATAGATTTCCCGGTTAACTCTAAAACTTCAAGAGCTCTAATCATTTTTCTAGGTTTTGTGTAAAATAATTTCAAAGCCTTCGGATCTTTAAGTTTAAGCGCATCAACCAAGCCACCAATGTCATTATCGTACTTTTTATATAATCTTTTTTTTAATTCAATATCTGAAGGTAATGGGTCCAAACCATACAATAGAGCTTTTATATACAATCCTGATCCACCGACAATTATAGGAATTTTATCTCTAGACCATATTTCATTAATCGCCTTCTGTGCCAGTGTTGTATATGAATAAACTTCTAACCGTTCATTTATATCTAATATATCAATCAGATGATGACGCACGTGTTTCTGCTGTTCAGGAGTTGCTTTTGCCGTTCCAATATCCATTCCTCTATACACTTGCATTGAGTCGGCAGATATTATTTCAGAAGGAATCTTATCAGATATTTTTATAGATAAATCACTCTTGCCTGACGCAGTGGGCCCCATTATCACTATCACAAATTTATTATCCATAAAAATATTTTATTTCTTCTTTTTTACTCTTAACAGCGACGAAATAATCATTACAGCCACACCAACACATATAGCACTATCTGCAATATTAAAAGAAGGCCAATGCCATCCATGAAGATGAAAGTCAAGAAAATCAACTACTGAACCTCTGTAAATTCTATCAATGGAATTCCCTACAATACCACTCATTATCATAAAGAGAGCAATAGTCCGCTCGCCAAAGCCTTCGGTAATTGCTTTGAAAAATATTATTATTAGTATAAAAGCTACAACTGCAACCGTTAGCAAAATAATATTATTTCCATTAAACATTCCCCATGCAGCTCCTGTATTACGAACAGAAACAATATTAAAAAAACCAGGAATAACATTTACAGGTTCCCTGGTTAACCTAAAGGAATTAAGCACTATATAATATTTAGTTATCTGATCTGCTATAACTAAAATAATGAAAAATATTAATCCAATCCATAAAATCTGTCTGCTGTGTTTTTTAGCTTTTCCAACATCATTCATACTTAAAACCTTATAAAATTATTTTTATTCCTTCAAATAGATACTATATTTATTATTTTATTAAATACTTTTTATTAATTACAGATAATTGATTAATTTCAATTAATATTGTTGTATTTTATATTATTTATAAATTTAAACTATTGGCAGTTAAAGATAATATCAGTAAAATTAAGGTCGATGACTATGCAGTTTAATGGATTCAATAACTCAGATGGTACTAATAAAGCAATATTTCTTTTAGTACTGATACCTATTATAATTCTTGCAATATTTGTTGCATTACCAATATTCATAGTAATTGTGTTTGTTGTTATATGCATTATGCTTCTTACCAGAAAAAAATTAAATTTCAATAAATATTACTCTACATTTAATAACTTTAAAAAAAGACCAACTCAACAAAAAAAGAATTCTCAAAATACTGGAAATAAAGATTATGTCGATGTTGATTTCAAAAATGTCGACAACTCAGATAAATAAGACAAATTATTGTATAAAAACTATTTTTTAGAATGCAAGCAAATAAGTACATATTTGTAATTTGTACTAAATTCCTAAGCAGGAAAGAACGTTTTCTTTTTTGCTTAAAATTTGATCTATAACAGGTTGTATTTTGTCCACTTGAACAACAATAAGATCGCCATCTCTAACTATTTCAAAAGCGCGGTCGATTGCCTCATGCACATCAAGTACTATTTCAACTTCTTCAGAGTTAAAGCCATTTTCCAAAATTCCCTGTTTTACAACTTCTGCAGTTTCTCCCAGTTCTCTCTGTCTGATATCAAGATCTGTTATTATTATGTGATCATATGCTTTGGCAATTATGCCAGCAAAATTTTTCAGCACTTCATCCGGACGATTACCACTCCCATGGCATATGACAATTTTTCTTCCTTGTGAAAACTTGGGCAGCATAGCATGCAAAGCTTCCATTGCATGTTTATTATGTCCATAATCAAGAATAACCTTAAAACTGTTAAAATCAAAAATATTCATCCTTCCTGGATTCTGCTGAATACTTGGATAAAACGAGGTAATTCCATTATTTATAACTTCGTTTTTAAATCCCAGTCCATGAAGTACCCCTACTGCAGCCAAAGTATTTGAAATATTAAACTCTGCCAAACCTCCAAAAGTTATCGGAACATTAATGACAGGCGAAATAATATCATCCTGGTCTTTGGTTCTAATAACAATATTATCATTTAAAAATACAACAGCAATTCCTCCATCTCTAACGTGATTGATAATATATTTATTGTTAGGATCCATGCTGAATAAAATATGATTTCCTTCTGCATTATTTTTCAATTTCATAACAATTGTATCATCGGCATTTAAAATAGAAAAGCCACTGCTTTTTACTGCTCTGACAACTGTTGATTTAAGAACACCTAGATCTTCTATCGACTCAATTAAATCATTTCCAATATGATCTTCGCCTACATTTAAAAATACTCCGATATCACATTCATTATAGGCAAGTCCACGCCGTAAAATTCCTCCACGTGCAGTCTCAAGCACAGCATGATCAATTGTTGCATCTTTCAACACCAACTTGTGCCCATCAGGACCGCTGTAATCTCCTTTAACTATTTCTATACCGTCAATTTCTACACCTGTCGTAGTTGCATAACCCACTTTTCTACCCGCATATTTAAGTGCGTGTGCTATCAATTTACACGTTGTAGTTTTTCCGTTAGTCCCAGTTACTGCAATAATTGGTATTGACGCCTCAGAATTTTCAGGGAACAACATATCAAGAATAGGTTTAGCCACATCAATTGATTTTCCTTTACTTGGATAAACATGCATTCTCAAACCTGGTTCTGCATTCACTTCAATTATTCCGCAATTCTGAGATTCTACAGATTTAGAGATATCTTGGCAGATGAAATCTATTCCAATAACATCCATTCCAATTATTCTAGCAGTTCTTTCGGCCATAAGCCTAATTTCAGGGTGCACTATCTCTGTAACATCAGTTGCCGTTCCGCCCTGACTTAAATTTGCAGTTGTTTTCAGGTATAGTTTTTTCCCTTGGTTCAAAACATCAGATAATGTAACATTTTCATGTTTTAAAATTCTGAAAGTCATTTCATCAATAACAATTTTTGTTAAAATATTCTCATGCCCGATTCCGCGCAGCGGATCCCCATTTACCCTGTCAATAAGCTCCTGAACAGTTGATTCCCCGTCTCCTGTAATATATGGTGGTTCACGGTATGAGGCGGCGATAAATTCACCGTCAATCACTAAAATACGATAATCTCTGCCGTGGATATATTTTTCAACCAAAATATAAGAATAAATTTTTTCAGCAGAATCAAAAGCAATTTTCAGTTCTTCATAATCGTTGATATTAATAGAAATTCCTCTTCCATGGTTTCCAACTTCAGGTTTTACCACAACAGGAAACGAAATCTCACTGATATATTCAACGGCATCTTCAAAAGATCTGACCGCTATTCCCTCAGGAACAGGTATACAATATTTCTGCAGTATTTCTTTAGTCCTGAATTTTTCATCTGCTAATTCAAGTGACAAGGCAGAAGTTTTAGAAGTAATACTGGACTGAATTTTTTTCTGATATTTACCGTATCCCAGCTGAACAAAATTTTTATGATTTAATCTTATATGGGGAATATTGCGTTTAGCTGCTTCATCAACCAAAAATTGGGTTGTAACACTATATTTATCTTTTTCTCTGTATTCTTTAAGGTCAAGAACAGTCCATTCCACATCATACTCTTTATTATTTACTATAGATTCTACAAGCCACAATGATTCTTTTGCAGCTTCTCTTCCTGCATTTTCCACAATATACTGAAATACGATAGCATGCTCATTTTCATCTTTCGTAGAAAAGGTCTCTCCATAACTAACAGACAGGCCAGCAAGATTCTGGAGCTCTATAGCTACATTTAGAAGGACATCAGTTAACGAAGTTCCTTTACCAAGGCGGCTGATAAATTTTTTATTATTTTTCAGTGTAGGCAGCAAATTCAATAATTTTAAAGAAAAATTCTCCGTTATATCAGTTGAATTTTTATTAAACTCACTACTGTTTACCAGCATAAATATCGCCCTGCCACGACTATAGAGGTTAGGCCCCCTCAGGGCATTTAATTTTAATAGGTCAAAACGCATTTGCTGCCTTAATTGTGTCTAATATTTTTATATTATGAAACAGGATTGTAATACAATACATTAACCATCAACATACTGAGCATAAATTACATTATAGAGTATTTACTAGAAAATCTTACAGGTTAAGCCTAATATATCAGCCAAAACTTTAAAATCCTCAATATGAGAACCGTAGACAACAGCTATATGTTCTCTGGATATATTTTCTACAAAACCTTCAAGGTCTCTAAACTTCATAAGAACAGAAGATTCGCAGTGCGGCATATTTTTATGCCGCGTTGTTTCGCATATTTCAGCATCAGCCAGAAGCAGAGTTTTTCCGTCAAAACAGAGTTCAACTACTGTAACCTTCTGATTTTCTGCCATATCACAGTCTAAACCGCAGCCTAATCCATCCCTTTTAATTTCATATGTGCCTCCCCAGTCATTTAAAACTATTTTTCCTAATGGAGTCATTTCAGGGGATACTATACCTACAAAGCCGCAATGGGCCAAACGAGCAAGATTTTTCCATTTTTCTTTTAGATATTTATCTGAATCAGGAGAAAGCGGATCTCCAAAATGATCTGTCAAAGCACCGAGATATTTAACCGGATACATATTTGACATCATACATGGTTTATCCAGCAGGTGGGTAATCAGCATCATACTCATCATTGCTATAAAATCGCCGTCACAGGCTGTTACATAACCATCTTCTCTTAAAAATGTCTGCGCCAGGCATGGAACATCTCTATCCCCGTGAATTACAAGATCTCCAAAACAGTTTAAACCCAAGGCAGAAGCTTTTTCTTCTTCCAAGATTAATTTAATTGACAGATAAACTCTCACTGCCTCTTTAAGCTGATCTTTTTTAACGGTATTTATGATATAATGGTTTTTTTTATTTTCCCAGGCTTCACCTACTTCTTCATCTGTAAAATTTTTATATCTATTTTTTATTTCAGATATTGGCTTTACTATTATTTCAGTCCCCAGGCTGTTTTTTATAAGATGACCGGCAGCATTGGCATTCCAAGGAAAATTCTGTTCTCCGAAAACAACCATTTTAGCTGTTGCAAGCATTCTTTTAACTGCTAAAGATTTTAAAACCAGTTCTCCATTTTTCATGTTTTTTGCGATATAAACCTCTACTCCGAGAGCTTTTAAAAAATCGCTGGCAGACCAACGCCAAAAATCAGGCTCGTCATATTCCATCAATGGCCAGAAAAGAACCGGCAGCTTTCTTTTTATCAGAGGTTGTGGATGAGAATTCCATATTTCAGTGGGATATGCCGGTATGGACAGGGGCAAAATAACATCAATATCTTCAGAAAGTTCACAAACTGATTTTTCCCACATTTTAGGAGATTCAACAATAATAAGCGGTTCCAATGTTGCATATCCCTTAATAAATTCAGCCAGTTTATCAAGATCAACAGTTGCGTTACCCTGCTTAGCCAGTATCGGCTGTATTTTAGTTAAAGGCGCTTTCAAATGAGCTTTAGGTTCTGCTGAAAGAAATCGTTTAACTTTATCCATGTTATCCTCCCAGAATACGACAAAATAATCTTTTCATATATTGAGAATCTAACATAACACAGTAACTCAATTATACTAAATATTATTTATATATAAGATA
>DASCNA010000152.1:0-5372 GCA_036011305.1 Victivallales bacterium | reverse complement strand
TAAACCAAAGAAAAAAGATAATACATTAATAAAAAATAGAAAAGCATTTCATGACTATCTAATTCTAGATAGATTTGAAGCAGGAATTGAATTAAAAGGTACTGAAGTAAAAAGCTGCAGAGCCCATAATATTTCATTGGCTGATACTTATGCAAGAGTCGAAAAAGGCGAACTGTTCCTATACAACGTTCATATATCACCATATGATCATGGAAATATACATAACCATGAACCAAAACGTCCTAGAAAGCTCTTAATGCACAAACGGGAAATTTTAAAACTTAATCAGCAGATAAGAGAAAAAGGGAATACTATTGTCCCTCTCAAGTTCTATCTAAAGAACGGTAGAGTTAAAGTTGAAATAGGAATCGCCAAAGGTAAAGATAAAGGCGATAAACGGGAAAGCCTCAGAAAAAAACAGGACAACATGGCAATGAAAAGAGCCATTAAAAACTACTAATCTTAGATTTCAGATTTATAAATTATTCAAATAGTAGATTCTTAAGATGAATACACGGAAGGTATCCCTTAAAATCACTTTCTTTAGAATATGGGTTGAATATAAAACATGACCTTGCAAGATGTTTATTTGCATATCCAAAAACCAAATGCCATAATTCTACCAGTACTTCTTTGAAACTTACCCCCATTTTTAATGAGTTTAAATCTCTAAAAGAATACTCTAATTGAGGTATATTTTTTTGAAGCCATATTGTCAGAATATCATTTGTCTGATCTATTACATCTTTTACCAGAATATAATTATCATTATTAAAAATAGGGATATTTATCTTGCCATCTTTTATATATTTTAAGTCACCTAATATTCTTTCAAGATTCTTATCTGTTTCATTACTTATTAAGTAGTCGTAAATTCTTCCCATTCCGTTTTCAATATAATAATTAATAAAAGGAAACTTCTGTTCATCAACTTTCAAATCCCAGTTCAGATCAGGAAAAGACTTTCTAGTCTTACTTAAGTTGTCACCAAAAGTTGTATATATTATTTCTTTATAGCAAATATTGTGACTTCCGCAGTAAACTTCTTTAACATTATTTCTAAATTTTTCTTCAGCAATTAGTACATAAGAGAGTAGTTCTGCACTATTTCTTTCCTGCTCAGTTAGTGAAAACCCTAATATTGGTATATATCCTAATGCCTCTAATATTTTTAATCCGTTCCAGTCAAGAGAAACGCACCCGATTAAAATAAATAATATTTTTTGAAGCATTTCTGTATCGTAACTATTTTCCAGTTTTTTACTAATCTTCAAATTTGAAATAATAGTATCAGCTAAATCCTTTCCAATAATATTACTTACCTTTTTTACCTGTTTTATTTCATCCTTCGAAAGGCATGTAAAATTCAGAAATGCTTTATTGTCTTCATCAATTCTAACAGCATTCAATTTTTTAAAAGCTGCTAAACAGTCTCCTCTGATTTCTGGTATTGGGATAGGTTTAGTGCATAATTCACTTAAAAGCTTCTCTCCATAATCACAGCTAATAATTTTTCTAACAGATTTTAAATCTGTATCATTTCCAACAACTATAAATTTATACCCCATAATATTATCTCCCCGGTAAGCACATAATATAAACCTGAAATTCGCAATCTAAAATTAATCACTGATTTCCATTAGTTTTTCTTCAACATATAATCGCCATTTTTCCATTTCTTCATCAGAAAGATCAGGAGGTATTTCTATACTTTTTCCGGCAACTAAACTTATTTTGCAAAAAGGTTTAGGTATTCTGAAATTATCCCAGCTTTTAAGTTCCCAGTACCTTGATGCATTAATGCTTAAAGGAAGAATTGGATAGCCAGTTTTTGATGCAAGCATTATCGGACCTTTGCTCATTTTGTATTTTGGACCTCTGGGGCCGTCAGGTGTAACGCTTAAATTATTACCACCTTTCAATACTCTCAGAGCTTCATGTAAGGCAATACATCCTCGTTTTGATGAAGATCCTCTGACGCTTCTGACACCAAATTGCTTAACCAGATCAGTCACATACTGTCCATCCCTTGATGGACTGACTAAAGCAAATGTTCTTTTCCTGTATTTTTTTTCGAACATCGCAGGAAAATAAAGAAGTCTATTATGCCATGTTACCGTTATATAAGGAATTTTATCCATATTGATACAGTCATAAGGATCAATTGTGCTAGTTTTCATGAAACATGTTTTCATAAGTTTCATTATCAAAGAAATAGGTATATACCACCAATCCGGCAATTTTTTAATCTGTCTATATGATTTAGTTATATTTTTCATAGTCTAACAGTTTTTATTTTAAAATATTATGTTTATTTTACTGTTTATATATTACTATTTTTAAATAAACAAATCAACCTTGGGAAAACGGTTATCAATTTATTATGTCAGGAGAATTTTTAGTCAATCATATATTACTGGTTTTGGCACTTCTGCTATTAGCTGCTGGTTCAGCTATATTTTTTAGAAAAATTAAATTTCCTTATACTATTGGACTTGTTGTGGTAGGAATACTTCTGGCATTAATAATTAACTATATTCCTAAATTGAGTTCTTTAACGAACGTACTGATTTTTCATGATATAATTTATTATATTTTACTTCCTACACTGATATTCGATGCTGCTGTAAATATTGACAGCAGGCTTCTTTTCAAAAATCTTCTTCCTGTCTTTGCACTGGCTGCTCCAGGTCTGGTTATATCAACAATACTGGTAGGTTTTTTTATTCACGCCACAACACCTTTAGCAATAGGCGCAGCACTGCTTTTCGGATCACTTATATCAGCTACTGACCCTGTTGCTGTAATAGCCTTATTCAAAGATATTGGAGCTCCTAAACGCCTGACAATACTTGTTGATGGAGAAAGTCTGTTCAATGATGCTACAGCTATTGTTTTATTCAATATAATCATTGCAATCATTATTACCGGTACGCATATTAACGGAGTAACCATAAGTCTTGGAATTTTAAATTTTTTACTAGTTTTTATCGGTGGTTTATTCACTGGTGCAGTCATAGGTTTAATTGCCGTATTAATAATAAACCTATCCAGAAAAGAGCCTCTTACACCGATCGCTATTTCAACAGTTTTGGCTTTTGCATCTTTTATTATAGCAGACCATTACTTAAAGGTATCAGGTGTAATGTCAGCACTAGGTGCAGGTATAGTTGTCAGCTGGTACGGAGGCGTAAAATTTACTAATGAAGTTAAACAGTACTTACTGCAATTCTGGGAATACGCAGCATTTGTAGCAAACAGTTTTATTTTTCTGCTCCTCGGGCTCGTTGAATGGAGGCTGATCTATGAGATAGGACATTCTGATAACCTGTTTAGATACATACTTTATGCCATATTGGCAGTAATAGTTGCGAGACTGTTAGTTGTTTATGGAATCATTCCGATTTTAAAATTTTTCCCTAAATACGAAAAAATTGATTTAAAATATCAGACAATTATTTTTTGGGGCGGACTAAGAGGAGCTGTTCCGCTTGCTCTGGCATTTAGTTTATCTTCTTCGTTTCCAGGACATAAACTTATCATAGAACTCACATTGGGTGTTGTATTATTTACACTGCTTATACAGGGAACTACTACAAAACTCCTTATTAAATGGTTTAAGCTTGATCAGTTATCTCTTTTTGAAAAAATTATGTGCTACCAGGCTAAATTAATTTCACTTGCAAAAGGTAAAGAGATAATTAATAAACTAAAATCTCAAAAATATTTATCAGCAAAAGAATTAGAGGTTGTTAACAAGTCCTACGATGAAGCTAACAGAAAGACTAAAATACAACTGGATGAACTACAGAATGACCCTGAATTTAAATCAGATACCATAAGAAAACTTCTTTGGTATGAAGCTGTTTCTATTGAGAAAAATGCCTATAAATTATTATTTGAAAGAGGTTTAATTTCTGAGTCGGTAATAAGAGAACTGCTAATTAATATTGAACTGCAGAGAG
Source organism: Victivallales bacterium (assembly GCA_036011305.1). Classification (GTDB taxonomy): domain Bacteria; phylum Verrucomicrobiota; class Lentisphaeria; order Victivallales; family GWF2-38-69; genus DASCNA01. The sequence goes on along the minus strand of DASCNA010000152.1, from coordinate 1,407 downwards.
ACGGTATAAAATCCGGCAAACTACCTGAAGTGAATTTATGCAAATTGCCTTTTGAATTAAAACTGAAAGGGTTTGTCTATAATATATTTAAATTTATTAGTCCTAAAAGCAAGTTCGTCAGGAGAATTAAGTATAGAACAATAGTCAGTAAATATGAAATGACTCTTGCTATGATTACAGCGAATAACCACATAAGATCAATTTTCGGAAGAATGCCTGAAATGTTCGGGCTGCAGCGGGAAATAGTTATTGAGTGTCAGGATTTTTATAAACTTAGAGCTGAAAAATCAATTCAACAAAGAAAGAAACTTGAGCACTATATTGCAAAGTTCAATCTACAAAGACAAACAATCTACAGGGCTGTTATCAATGCTGAAATGGACTCAATAAAAGATCTTGAATTAAGAGGAAACATACCTTTTTCCGTAGCGAGTATTCTGACAGATGATATTGAAAAAAAAATATCTACAATTGCTAAGAGGAATCATTCATTCACAAAGGCTGATTTAAAAATTTAATTAAATTATAAACTACAATCGAGCAAACTTTCAAAATGTGCTAAACTATGTTATAGTATCACTTTTAATTTTATTATTTTCTATTATTAATTTTTATAAAGTAACAGGAGAGGTTTATGCTTTCTATTATCGTATCAATAGGCTTAGGTGGTTTTGTAGGCTTATTACTATATGATCAGCAAATTGTACAATCGGCAAACTGGTGTCTAACAATTGGTATTCTTATTTTAATTATATCACAGGTTTTATTAGGATTATTCGTTAGAAAAATAGTTAAAAAACGTACAAATGATATTCAAAATATAATTACTGCAGGCCAGGAAAAATTGAATAGAAAAGTTCAGTTTTTTCAACAGAATCCTCAGGGCGGGATGAAAACAATGCAGAAGATTCTTGAAAAAGATCAACATGTCTTTATTAGAGAAGCACTTGATTTTACAAAACGTCTGGAAAAACTATACTCATGGAACCTCCTTTTGAAAAAACAGGTCAACACAATGAGAATGCAGTTCTATTACCAGCTGAAAGATTTCAGTAAATGCGATGAACTAATGCCGAAAGCCATGTATGTGGATCCAATGTCAGTAGCGATGAAAATGGCCAGACAATATAAAAATGAAGACGTAGCCGGTTATAATAAGACTTTCAAAAAGAAAGCAAGAAAATTTAAAAAAGATAATGCTTCAATAGTTTATGCAACCTATTCATGGATATTGGTTAAAACAGGTAAAATTGATGAAGCTGTTAAAGTTCTTCAAAAAGGAAAAGAAAAAACCGAAAATGAAGTTCTTGCCAGAAACTGGGAATGCGTAATTAACAACAAACTGAAACGATTTTCTAACGCAGGTTTTGGAGATCAATGGTATTCATTATATTTAGAAGAACCTAA